>NZ_JBSGDP010000022.1:25855-88965 GCF_053602435.1 Nocardia sp. NPDC004415 | reverse complement strand
GGGAACGTCGCACCGACATCCACTACGGATTCCTGAATCTTGGTGCGGCACTGATCTGTTGGCGACGACTCAGCAACCGAACCCGATAGGGGCTCATAGCCGCATTGTCGCCATAACACAGAACCCGACATGATGCCATCTATAGATGGTCGACGTGGGCGGAGCGTCTGGGAAGCCTCATTGAGGTGTCCGAATCCGCCGTCGAGAAGCAGCTCGTGGCGATTCTGGGGCAGCGGCTGGCCGCGCTACGCGAGGCCAGGGGGCTCAGTCAGGAAGAGGTCGCGCACGCCGCGGGCATCAGCCGTCAGCACTACCAGCTACTCGAACGTGGCTGGGGCGTGCGCAGCACGCAGTCACCGGCGAACCCGCGCCTGTCGACGCTGATCGCCCTGAGCAAGGTCCTCGGCACCACGGTGCCCGACCTCGTCGACGAGATGTTCGGCCGCACCGCCAGCTGACATCGCGATCGAGCCGTCCCAGGCGACGGTGCACTCCGAACCCGACGCAGCAAGCCGCTACAAGTGCCGCAGGATTGAACCGACGCGCCCTCGGCGAGCTCCGGCCGACCGCAAGTCGCTACAACCCCACCCGTACGCCGCTGACGACCTGTTCGCAGGCCGGTTGCACGCCCTCCCAGCCGTTTTCGGCGTATTGGCAGCCGACGCTCACCTGGACGCCGCGGTCGACGATGACGTGCCAGCGGACGGTGGAGCCGTCGGCGGGGCGTTCTTCGTAGGAGAGGCCGGGGCGGCCCGCGAAGACCACGTCGCGGCGGACTTCGGTGACGGTGCCGGCGGGCTTCTTCTTGATCTGGGCGGCGAGGTCGGCGGCGATCTCGTCGTAGCCCGCGCCCGCGTTGACCGGTTTCTGGGCGATGGTGATGCGGCGGCGGGCGCCGTCGTCGGGGACCAGGTCGGCGCGCAGGGTGGGGTCGGCGGCGGCGGAGCGGTGCCAGCCGGCGGGGACGTCCACGACGACACGGCCGACATTGACGGTGGTGGGCACCGGGTTCGTCGTGGTGGTCGACGGCCGGACCAGGGTGGTGGTCGGTGCGGTGGTGGTGGTCGCGGTGGCGGCCGTGGCCTCCTTGTCGGCGGAGCCGCCGAACAGGAAGAAACCGCCGACCGCGGCCGCGGCGATGACGACGGCCAGGGCCGCGGCGCCGTAGTAGAGCGGGCGGTTGTCGACCGGGTTGGTGGCCGCGGCACGCTCGCGCAGCGGTTGCATCCACTCGGCGGCGGGCGGGATGGTCGGGGTGTAGGCGGGGCCCTGGGGGGCCGGGCGCGACAGGTCGGTGCCGGTGAGCGGGCTGACCGTGGTCTTCGCGCCGCACACGCTCTCGGCGGCGGCGGTGATCGCCGACAGCACCGCCGGGTCGGTGGTGCCGAACACCTGCACCACGTCGGCGGGGCGGTCGATCAGCAGCCGGGTGAGCAGGCCCTCGAGCCGGTGCCAGCCGTCCTCGGTGGCGAGTTCGGCCGCCGACAGGGTCGGTTCGGCTTCGACGGCCTCGATGACGGTGCCGTTGGTCTCGTAACCGACCGCGGTCGCGGTGGTGGAGAGCAGGCCGAACTCGATGATCGCGGTGCGGCGGCTGCGCCGGGTCGCGTCGTCGACGTCGGAGGCGCGCACGGCGCAGGACTCGAACGCCACTTCGTGCGCGAATTGCTGTGCGACGGAACCGAACAGATCGAGGGCGCGCTGGCCCCAGACCGTCGGATGGATGACCACCATGCGGTCGCAGGGCCCCGCGACGCCGAGGTTGTCCATGATCGCGCCGAGCACCGCGGACAGGGCCTGCGCGGCGCTCGGCATGCCGGGAGGCATGGCGATGCGGTCGGCGCCGAGGTACTGGATCGCCGAGACCACCTGGGTGGGTGGGGTCAGCGGTTCCCCGACGACGAGATCGGAACCGTTGCTGCCCAACACGACCGACGGCGGACCGTCCCAGTGCGTGGTGGTGCCCCGGGCCCAGACTTTGGCTTCGCTGACGACCAGCTCGACGGTGGTCATTCCGGCTGCGGCATCCAGGCGGTCTGGACCAGGCCCTCGCTGTTACGCGTGACGTAGGTGCCGCGGCCCGGCGGCTTGGGGCCGGGGCGGGTGGTACCGACCATCACGCCCTCGTCCTTGCTGCAGCTCATGACGAGCGCGGCCGAGCCGAGGTCCTTCATCCGCGCCAGCGTCGCCTCGTACATGGCACGGCTGGCGCCACCGGAGCGACGGGCGATGATCAGGTGGAAGCCGAGGTCACGCGCGTGCGGGAGGTGCTCGACCAGCGCGGCGACCGGGTTGCCCTGCGAGGTGGCGACCAGGTCGTAGTCGTCGACGATCACATACAGTTCCGGGCCACTCCACCACGACCGCTCGCGCAGCTGCTGCGGGGTCACCTCCGGGCCGGGGGTGCGCTTGGCGACGTAGGCGGCGAGGTCGTTCATGTTGGTGGTGAATTGCGGTGCGGTGGAACCGTATCCGGCCTGGTAGCCCTCGGGGATCAGGCCGAGCATGGTGCGGCGGTAGTCACCGACGATGAAGCGGGCCTCGTTGGGTGTGTTCGAGGCGGCGATACCGTCGATGATCGAGCGCAGCAGCGTGGTCTTACCGGACTCGGAGTCACCGATGATGATGAAGTGCGGGCTCTCCGCGAAATCGATGTAGATCGGGGCGAGCTCGGCCTCGTTGATACCGATCGGGATGCGCAGGCACTTGGTGGCCGGATCGACCCGCGAGGGCCAGTTGCCCGCCAGGTACAGCAGCTGCTCGCGCGGCAGCTGGTCGGGCAGCATGCGGACCTGCGGGGCCGGGCGGCCCGGGGTCATCCGGGCGATGGTCTCGACCGCGGCGGTGACCGCCTGGCCCAGGTTCGACTGCTCGGCCGAGCCGTCGATGCGGGGCAGACCGGTGAGCATGTGCAGGCACTCGGCGGTCATACCGCGACCGGGGCGGCCCTGCGGCACCAGCGAGGCGAACTTGCGGCCCAGGTCGGAGTCCATCGGGTCACCGAGACGCAGCTCGATGCGGGTGCCGATCTGGTCCTTGAGCGCGGGCCGGGCCTCGGCCCAGCGGTTCAGCGCGATCACCACGTGCACGCCGTAGGACAGACCCTGCACGGCGAGGTTCATGATGGTCTGCTCGAGCGCGTCGAAGTCCTGGCGGATCGAGCCGAAGCCGTCGATCACCAGGAAGACATCGCCGAACGGATCCTCGTGCGCGCCCGCCGCGGCCGGGCTGGACGCGGGATCGGTCGCGCGCAGCCGGCGGAACTCGGTCATCGATTCGATGCCGAGCTGACGGAAGCGGGCCTCACGGGTGCGGACGATGGTGGTCATCTCGGAGACGGTGCGGCGCACCAGGTCTTCGTCGAGGCGGCTGGCCACCGAACCCACGTGCGGCAGGCCCTGCAGGCTGGCCAGGGTGCCACCACCGAAGTCGAGGCAGTAGAACTGCACCTGCTCGGCAGTGTGGGTGAGCGACATCGCCATGATCATGGTGCGCAGCGCGGTGGACTTACCCGACTGCGGACCACCGACCACGGCGACGTTGCCGCGCGAACCCGACAGGTCGACGACGAACGGGTCGCGGCGCTGGTCGTAGGGCCGGTCGACGATGCCCATCGGGGCACGCAGGGTGGCCACCGGCAGCACCTCGCCGGTGAGGATCGAGCGCGGGACCAGCTGGTCGAGGGTGGGCGCCTCGTCCAGCGGCGGCAGCCAGATCTCGTGCGCGGGGCGGCCGTGGCCGGCGATCCGGGCGACGAGCATGTTCAGATTCGACATCTGCTCGCCCTCCTCGCTGATCGGCTCGGGCTCGAAGCTCGACTCCACCGGCACCGGCACCCGGTCGGAGGTGCGGAAACCGACGTGCGAGGCGTTGAACGGGCGGGCGTTGACGTCGATCTCACCGCCGACGATGCCCGCGCTGGTGACCTCGCGCGCAGAACCGCCACCGACATAGGCGCCGGAGACGTAGGACGCCTGGAACCGCTGGATCTCGCCGGAGTCGGACTTGAGGTAACCGCCACCGGGCGAGCTGGGCAGGTTGTAGGCGTCGGGGACACCGAGGACCTGGCGGGACTCGTTGGCGGAGAAGGTCTTCAGGCCGATGCGGTAGGACAGGTGGCTCTCCAGGCCCTTGAGCTTGCCCTCTTCCAGGCGCTGCGAGGCCAGCAGCAGGTGGACCTGCAGCGAGCGGCCGAGGCGGCCGATCATGACGAACAACTCGGCGAAATCGGGATGCTGGGTGAGCAGTTCGGAGAACTCGTCGAGCACCACGAACAGCGCGGGCAGCGGGTCGAGATCGGCGCCGGCGGCGCGGGCCTTCTCGTATTCGGAGACGTTGGCGAAGTTGCCCGCCTGACGCAGGACCTCCTGGCGGCGGTTCATCTCACCGGCCAGGGCGTCCTTCATACGGTCGACGAGGTCGGCCTCGTCCTCGAGGTTGGTGATGACCGCGGCCACGTGCGGGACGCCGTCGAGGCCGAGGAAGGTCGCGCCACCCTTGAAGTCGACCAGGACCAGGTTGAGCTGGTCGGGCGAGTGGGTGGCCAGCAGGCTGAGGACCAGGGTGCGCAGGAACTCGGATTTACCGGAACCGGTGGCGCCGATGCACAGGCCGTGCGGGCCCATGCCGTTCTCGGCGGCTTCCTTGATGTCGAGCTCGACCGGGGCACCGTCGGCGCCGAGACCGAACGGGACGCGCAGCCGCTCGCGGCCGTAGCGGGGACGCCAGGCGCTGGCCGGGTTGAAGTTGCCGATGTCGCCGAGGTTCATCAGCTGGGCCCAGCTGGAGATGGTCTCGGTTTCCTCGGTCTCGATATCGCTGCTGCGCTGGCTGGCCGCGCGGTACGGGGCGAGCCTGCGGGCGGCCTGCTGGGCCTGCTCGGCGCTGACCCGGTCGATGGTGGCGAAGCGTTCCTGGTTGCCGGTGGCGCCGCGGCCGAGGCACTCGCCGTCTTCGACGACCATCTTGATGCCGCGCGAAACCGCAAGGCGCGGTGCGTAATTGCACAGGTCGATGATGGTGACACCCTCGAAACCGGACTCGCGCAGCTGGTCGTCCTCGGCCTCGAGCAGGCCGCCGTCGACCACGATCACCACGTGCACGAGGTTGGGGTTGTTCGGCTGGTTGCGCGAGTAGCGCACGCGGTTGCCCAGCAGCGGGTGCAGGCTGCTCAGCGCCTCACGGATGGAGCCGTAGAACATGCGCTGGGTGCCGATGCCGTCGGTCACCTCGGGGTGCTGGGTGTGCGGGAGCCACTTGGTCCACTCCCACTCGCGCGCGGTGTCCGGGCCGCAGACCACGGCGACGAGCACCTGGTCGGGCGCCTGGAACATGCACAGCTGCAACAGCATCGCGCGCGTCATGTCGCGGGCCTGGGCGCGGTCGCCGTCGAGGGCGATGGTGCCGAAGCCCTTCACCGCGATGGCGGTGGGCAGGTCGGGGACGGTGGAATGCGCGCGCACGAAGCGGCGCAGGGAGACCGCCGCGATGGGCTCGAGCTCTTCGACCGGGCCGGTCTCGGGGGCGACCAGCCGGGTCGCCAGGCGCTGACCGCCCAGACCGATGCGGGCGTGGCAGAAGTCCTTGTCGCCGGAGCGGCGCTCCCACATGCGGCTGGTTCCGGCGAGCATCCAGATCAGGCCGGGCTCGGGGTGACTCCACTCGACGGCGGCGCGCTGCTGGGTGGCGGTCTCGTCGACGTCCTTGCGGACCTGGTCGAGGTAGCGCAGGTAGTCCTTGCGGTCCTCGTTGGCCTCGGCCGCCTTGGCACCCTTGCCGTTGCCCTGACCGAACATGGTGACCATCGACATGATCATCATCAGCGGGAACATCATCGACATGGGGTTGGACAGCATGCCGCTGCCCTGGGTGAACATCAGCGCCATCATGCCGACCATGCCGACCACCATGACCACGGGCATCAGCTTCATCAGCAGGTTGCCGGGGGTGATCCGGGGAATCTCCGGCGGCGGCTGCAGGGTGACCTCGCCACCGGGCGTGCGCGGCATCTCGCGCCGGGCACGGCGCTGGAACCGAACTGTGCTCATGGTCGAAGACTCCCCCTGCTTGACTACTCGCTGTCTGTCCGCACGACGGGCTCAGTGTAGAGGTAGCGGCCGACATGTCGTATGGTTCGTCAGGCATTCTGCTGTCCGAGCGGTGGGTTCCGCAAACTGTCGACCATCTCCAGTGGTCGAGCGGAAACACGAGGTAGAGACGGAGTTGGGGGAGTTTTGACGCACGCGCGACTCGATCATGTGGATGAAGACTCCGCGCGCGGTATCGTTCGCGCGCCGGACCTTGCCCGGGTGACCATTCTGGCCAAGCACACGCAGGTCGACATGGCTATTCCGGTCGATGTCCCGGTGGCGCTGGTGATTCCGAGCGTGGTCGACATGGTCGCTCAGCACAGCCGGTCGAATACGTTCGACAACGAGGGCGAGCGCTACGAGCCCGCCGAATGGGTGCTGGCCCGCATCGGTCATCCCCCGTTCTCGAACTCGCTGAGCCTGGGCGAGCAGGGCGTGCGCGACGGCGAACTGCTCATGCTCGAGAGCGCCTCGCACACCGCGCCGACCCCGCTGTTCGACGACATCATGTACAACGTCGCGATCGCCGACGCCGAGCACTACCGCAGCTGGACGCCGAAGACGGCCCGGATCACCGGTTCGGTGCTCGCCGCGATCACCATGCTGGTCGGCTGCTTCGGCCTGCTGGCCGCGCCGGACGCGCTGCCGTCCTGGATCACCGGCTCGGTGGCGCTGTTCGTCGCCATCCTGTGCGTGGTCGCCGGCACCGTGCTCAGCCGCATGTACGGCGACACCTCGGCGGCGCTGGTCCTCGGCGGCTGCGCGCTGCCGACCGCGTTCACCGGCGGCATGCTGCTGGTGCCCGATCACTACGGCTGGGCGCATCTGCTGCTGGGCGGCGCGCTGCTCGGCGCCACGGCGGTGCTGGCCTGGCGGGTGACCGGCGTGGGCCTGGCGCTGTTCATCGGTACGGCGACGATCTCGGTGTTCATCGTTCCCGCCGCGCTGGTCGGCCTGCTCACCGATCAGCCGGTCAAGGCCGTCGGCGCGGTCGTGGCCGCGCTGGGGCTGGCCGCGCTGTCGCTCGCGCCGCGGGTGTCGATGGCGCTGGCCAAACTGCCGCTGCCGCCGGTCCCCTCCCCCGGCACCCCGATCGATCCGACCGAGGACGATCCCGACGACCATCGCGCCCTGCCCACCCTCGACGCCCTGCGCGCGCGGTCGGAGCGGGCCCGCAACTACCTGGCCGGACTGGTCGGCGCGACCACGCTGGTCACCGTCGTCGGCGCGCTGCTGTCCACCGACGCCGGAGCCGACGATCCGTTCTGGCCCGGGATCGCGCTGGCGCTGGTGTGCTCGGTGGTGCTGATGTTCCGCAGCCGCACCTACGCGGGCGCCGAGCAGGCCATCGTGCTCATCGCGGGTGGCTCGGCGATCGTGCTGCTCATGCTTGTCGGTGTCTCGGTCGAGATGGAACAGCCGCTGCTGGTCTTCGGCGCGGCCGTCACGATCCTGATCGCCGCGCTGGTGATCGGCCTGATCGTGCCCAACCAGTCGGCCACCCCGCCGATGCGGCGCGCGGCCGAACTGCTGGAATACGCGTTCGTCGCCGCGGTACTGCCGCTGGTGTTCTGGGTCGCTGATCTCTACTCGCTGGTCCGCGGGCTGTGAGGCTGGGCCTTCGGCTGACGGCGGTCACGCTGGCCGTCGGCCTGAGTGCCGGGGTCGGGCTCGGCGGGACCGCGTCAGCCGACCGACCGCCCGCGATCGATATGGGCCTGCTGCCCGCCGGTGATCCGGCGGCGCCGCCGGACAAGACCGAGCAGGGCAGCGGCGTGAACGGCATGTGCTTCCGCACCCAGCCGACCACCGAAGTGGCCGTGCCGACCACCCAGCGCTCGCTGGATCTGGATCGCGCGTGGGAGTTCTCGCGTGGTGCGGGACAGCTCGTCGCGGTGATCGACACCGGCGTCGCGGCGCATCCGCGGCTGCCGGATCTGTGGCACGGCGGCGACTACGTGGCGGCGGGTGGTGACGGCACCGACGACTGCGACGTGCACGGCACCGTCGTCGCCGGGATCATCGGGGCGACCAAGATCGACGGCCAGGGTTTCGCCGGTGTCGCGCCGGAATCGCGCATCCTCAGCATTCGCCAGACCAGTGCGCTGTGGCAGGCGGAAGGCGCGGGACGCAACAAGTCACCCGATGACTTCCCCGACAGCTATGGCAAGGTGTCCACGCTGGCCGCGGCCATTCGGCGAGCCGCCGATTTCGGCGCCACGGTCATCAACATCTCCCTGGTCGCCTGCACCGACGGAACATCGGTGAAGGACGCGGCCTATGGCGCACTCGGCGCCGCGGTGCGGTATGCGGCGATCGAGAAGAATGTCGTCATCGTCAGCTCGGCAGGCAATTCCGACACCTGCAAGAACGGCAATCCGACCCCGGATCCGCTCAAGCCTGCACAGGACCTGTGGGAGTCCATCCGGACGTACGTGAGCCCCGCCTGGTTCGACGAGTACGTGCTCTCGGTCGGCTCGGTCGACAACAACGGCGCACCTTCTTCGTTCACCGTGCCCGGTCCGTGGGTCGGCATCGCCGCGCCTGGTGAAGGCGTCACATCACTGGACGCGCGCACGACCGGAATCTCCAACGGCAAGTACGACAACCAGGGCAAGTACCTCGCCTACAGCGGCACCAGCTTCGCCTCGCCCTACGTGGCGGGCGTAGCCGCGCTGGTGCGTGCCCGATTCCCCGAGCTGTCGGCCAAGCAGGTCATCGAACGCCTCGAGGCGACCGCCCACGCACCCGCCGAAGGCTGGAACCCCTATATCGGTTACGGCACAGTCGATCCCATCGCCGCCCTGACCAACGAGGTCCCGGCCGCACTGCCCCCCAAGCAGTCCTCACCGCCCCGCAGCGTGCAACTCGCGGTCCCCGCCCCCGAGCCCGCCCCGGACCATCTGGCCCGCAACGTGGCCCTGATCGGCACCGGCGCCATCGCCCTGATCCTCACGCTCGGCGTCCTGGCCTCGTTCCCCATTCGCCGCAGATTCGGGATGACCTCGGACGACCTGTAAGAGATCAGAACCGGAATCGGGCTGTGCTTCCTCTGGAGCACGGCCCGATTCCGTTGGCTAACCACCCTATTCCGGTTCGATGAGACCGGATCACACACCACTGTCGTGCGCCCGGGCAGACGACCGGACCTACGAATAAAGCCCGCAGCCGGTCGGGATGACCGGCTGCGGGCTGTCCCCCGACAGGATTCAGTTGACCTGGGCGACAGGCTTCTTCGCGGGGGACGGGTCGGGGGCGATGCCGTCGTGGGCGACCATGGCGTCTTCGCGGCCGAGGCTGGGGCCGCCGGCCAGGAGGCCGATGATCGGCCAGGGGGCGGGTTCGGCGGTGATCTTCTCCAGGCCGAGGGCCTTGACCGCGTCGGTGTTCTTGATGCCGAAGCGCACGCCGGTGTCGGCGATGTAGAACAGGCTGTCCTTGCGGCGGCTGTCGGGTTCGATGCCGGTGGCTTGGACGTAGGCGCCGGAGGCGGGCGGGATGTAGACCGAGTCGGCGTTGGGGCCCGCGCCGTCGGCCTGGGCGAGGTCGACCAGCTTGGCCTTGTCCGGGATGGGCACGTCGATGCCGGTGAGCAGCGAGAGTTCCGCGCGGGCGGTGCCGTCGGCGTTGTCGGTGGCGCCGGCGATGGGCTTCCAGGACATGCAGCTAACGGGCTGGTCCTTGTCGGAGACGAGCGTCGGACGATCCGTCGGGTAGTGGTCCACCTTCAGCGGGTTCTGCAGCTTCGGCGCGTAGGTGCGGTCCGTCGACTGGATCGTGGTGCCGTTCATGATCGTCGGGTAGAAGTTGCGGATGATCTGGGCGGTCAGCGCCGAGATCGGCTGCAGCCCGTCCTGGAGCACCACGTAGTTCTGGTTCGACTCGTTGAACACCTGGACCACATCACCGATCCGGTGACCACTCACGTTGTAGGTCGGCACGCCGCCGGGGTTGTCGATCGTCGGGGTGATGATCGGCAGCACTTCGGGAATGGCGTTGAGCAGGCCCTCGCTGATGGTGCGCGGGGTCGCCCCGCTGATGCCGAGCGCCTGGACGACGGGGGCGTCGTCCATCTTCACGCGCGCCCGCTTGCCGTCGTAGACCAGGTAGAGCGAGTCCTTGCCCTGGACCAGCAGTGCCTTACCGGCCTCCAGCTTGGCCGCCTTGGCCCCCAGATCCGGCGAACCCGCCAGCACCGAGGTGGTCAGGTTGGCGCTGCCGTCGGCCTTGAGCCGGTCGCACACCGTCCAGGTCCGGCCCTTGCCGTCCTTGTCGTAGAGGATCGACGAGGGCGCGCCGGGAATACCGATCAGCTGACCGCGCGGCTTCTTGCTCAGCTCGGATTCCTTGACCACCGCCGCCTTCGACGCCTCACCGGCGGCCAGGCGGGCCGAGGCGAGGTTCAGCGCGGGATGCACGACATTGTCGATGACCACGTAGACGCCACCGGATTCCTTGGCGATCAGGATCTTGTTGTCGCCGATCTTGTCCTGCGGCTTGAGCAGCGCGAGCACGCCACAGCCGGCCAGCACGACGATGCCGAGCACCAATCCGACCACGTAAGCACGGGTCTGGGCGCGCATCGGATCGTGCAGCATGCGCACGTCCCGGCGCACCAGGGCGTGCTCCATCCGCCGCACCAGGAAGCGGTACCCGCTGACCTGCCAGCGCGTTGTGGGTTTTGAAGGCATGGTTCCTCCCCCGAACAGTGCTCTCGTCCGGGCAACACAGTACAGTTCCCCGCAGCACTTGTTCGCATTCGGCCATCGGCCGATCGACAATCGGGTACCTGGGGGAGGAACGAATGGCCGAGTTCACCGGTACGGGACCGCGCCCGCTGTTCGGTCGGATCACATTGCCGCACCTGCTGACCGCGCAGGTCATCGGCCTGATCGTCGGGGTGGTCGCGCTGGTGTGCGGGCTGAATCCGTGGATCGCGCTCGGCATCGCCGTGGTGGTGGCGCTGATCCCGCTGATCCCGCTCGGCAAGCGGACCCTGCTCGACTGGATCGCCACCGTGCGCCGGTATCTGGGCAAGCGCGAGTACACCCTCGGCGACACCGTCGACTTCCGTGACACCGACGGCCGCTCGCTCGGCCTGTACTGGGACGGCAGCCGCGTGGTCACCGTGGTCGAGGTGCTGCCGCCGCGCGGCGGGCTGACCCGCATCGCCCGCACCACGGTCCACGCCTCGCACCTGCTGCCGCTGCCCGAGCTGGCCGCCTGCCTCAACCAGCACGACATCCTGCTCAGCGGCATCGACATCATCAGCCACGGCCACCGCAGCCGCTCGGGCACGCCCGCGGGCGCGATCTACGAATCGCTGCTCGGCCCGCTGCCCGCGACCGCGCATCGCACGGTGTGGCTGGCCATCAGCTTCGACGCGGTGCGCTGCCCGGACGCGGCCGAACGTCGTGGCGGCGGCACCGACGGCGCCTCGCGCGCGGTCACCATCGCCACCCAGCGCATCATGCGCACGCTCGAGGACGCCGACTGCAACGCCCGCATCCTCACCGCCCCCGAGATCCGTAAGGCCGTGCAGCAGATCACCACCGGCCTCGACCCGCGCACACTGAGCCAGCGCTGGAAGTACGCCGAGATCGGCAACGCGGTCAATATCGGCAGCGCGGTCGACCCCAAGCAGCTCGGTTCGGATCTGCTCGCCCAGCTGTGGGTGGCGCCCTCGCGCGGCACCACGGTCTCGGTGCGGCTGCGGCCGGGCAGCGATGCCGAGTCGGTGAGCGTGGGCGCGGCCTGGCGGCTGACCGCCCGTGAACTGCCGGAGAAGACCAAGAACAAGGGCATGGTGTCGATGAACGGGCGTCATCGCGACGCGTTGCTCGCGCACCTGCCGATCGCGGTGCCCGGCCTGGACGACACCATCCCGACCACCGAGTACCCGATCGACGTCATCGGTGCGCTGCACCTGCCCTCGGCCGGGTGCGGGCAGCTGCTGGGTTCCGACGACGAGGGCAACGGCGTCGCGGCCAGGATCATCGGTTCGGGCATCTCCACCGTCTATGTGGCGGGCGAGCTGTATCTGGCCCAGCAGCTGGTGTTCCGCGCGCTGGCCGTGGGTGAGCGGGTGCTGGTGCGCACCGACCGCGCGCAGGCGTGGGAGCACCTGGTGAACACCGTCGGCAACCCCGAGCGGCTGACCATCGCGGTCGAGACCCACCAGTCCGACGCGGGATTCACCGCGACCATCGTCGACGGCGTGCTCGCGCCCGCCCCGCACGCGGGTGTCACCACCATCTACCTCACCGGCGATCCCAACGGCTGGCCCGCCTCGCGGCCCGATCTGGAGATCTACCAGCCGGGCGCGGTCGGCAACCGGGTGGTGCTGCGCACCGGCACCACGCGGGTGAATCTGAGCCTGGTGTCCATCCCGCGCGAGGCGACCTACATCGGTCAGCCGCGCGGGCAGCGCCAGATGGCCAACGCCTAGCCCGGATACGGATCGGCGGTTCGCGCCGCGCGCAGAGTCCGCCCCCACCAGGCCAATTGGCCGAGCATCCGGGCCGAGGCGTCGATCGCGGCGCGGTCGTCGGTGCCGCCCGCGGCGTCGAAGCGGCGCTTGGCCTGGGCGAAGCTCACCGACTCGCGCACCGGGACCATGTGCAGTTCGGTGACCACCTGCCGCAGCTGTTCGACCGCGCGCAGGCCGCCGGAGAGCCCGCCGTAGGACACGAATCCGATCGGCTTGGCCCGCCATTCGTGTTTGACGCTGTCCAGCGCGGTCTTCAGCGACGCCGGATAGCCGTGGTTGTACTCCGAGGTCACCGCCACGAAGGCATCGGCGGCCCCGATGCGGTCCCGGAACTGCCGCACCGCCTCCGTTTCGGTGAGATCGACGGGCAACGCGAGCTCGCGCAGGTCCAGCACGCCGACCTCGAATTCGGATCGCCGCGCGGCCTCGGCGAGGAACCAGTCCGCCACCACCGGCGCGAACCGCTCGGGCCGGACGCTGGCGACGATGACCTCCAACCGCAACGGTGTCTGCATGCGGTGAGCCTATCCGCGCGCGTCGCGCTTGACCTTCACGCATACGTGAAGCTTTAGCGTCGGGCCATGATCGAGACCATTGCCCGCACCACCGGTGCGATCCAGCTGATCTCCCGCCCCGCGGGCTTCCCCGAGCCCGCCGATTTCGCGCTCGTCGAACTGCCCGTCACCGAACCCGCGCCCGGCCAGGTGCTGATCCGCAACCTGTTCACCGCACTCGATCCCGGCCTGCTCATGCGCATCGGCGCCTATCCGGGAATCCCGATGCCGCCCTTCGGGATCGGCGAACCGCTCAGCGGCGACGCGATCGGCGAGGTGGTGCTGTCCGGGGACGAGGCGCTGCCACCGGGGACGCTGGTGACGCACCGGCTGGGCTGGCGCGACCACGCCGTCGCCGACATCGCGACGGTGCGCGCCGTCGACGCCGATGCCTACGACTCGCCCTCGACCCATCTCGGCCCGGGCCTGGTGGCCTATGCCGGGCTGACCGCGGTGGCCGGAATGCGTGCCGGCGACACGGTGTTCGTCTCCAGTGCGGCCGGGGCGACCGGCGGGCTGGCCGGTCAGCTCGCCCGGCTGCTCGGCGCGGGCCGGGTCATCGGGAGCGCGGGATCGGCGGCGAAGGTGGCCTACGCCGTCGGTGAGCTGGGCTTCGACGCCGCCTTCGACTACCACGACGGACCCGTCGCCGACCGGCTGCGCGCGCTCGCTCCCGACGGGATCGACGTCTACTTCGATACCGTCGGCGGCGAGCAGTTGCGCGCCGCCATCGAGGTCATGAATCCCGGTGGCCGCGTCGCCCTGTGCGGCGCGCTGGCCCGTCAGCGCGCGGGCGGCATCCCCGATGCCGGGCCGGGAGATCTGCTGCCGGTGATCGGCAAGCGCCTGACCCTGCGCGGCTTCACCGCCTTCGATCATCTGCACCTGGCGCCCGAATACGGCCGCCGCCTGCGGGAATGGCTCGCCGATGACGCCATCGTGCGAACCGAGACGATCGTCGACGGCCTGGCGAACGCCCCGCGCGCGCTGCTGGATCTGGTGCGCGGGGAATATCGCGGGAAGGTTGTCGTGCGCCACACGCGTTGACCTGACCACACAGCGGCGAAGGGATGATCCATGCTCATCGGGGAACTCGCAGCGCGCACCGGGGTGACGCGGCGGGCACTGCGCTTCTACGAGGAACTCGGCCTGCTCACCAGCGACCGCACGCCCGCGGGCTATCGCACCTACGGCGAGGACACGGTGGCGCGGGTGCGCAATATCCGCGAACTGCTCGAGATCGGCTTCACCGTCGAGGACGTGCGCGCCTTCCAGCCGTACCTGGATCGTGAGCTGCCGCAGCGGTTTCCGTTCGAGCCGCGCTGCACCGACGGCTACGCGGCCATCGGGCGGCCACGGGTGGCCGAGCTCGAGCGGCGCATCGCCCGGCTCACCGAGCTGCGGGACCGGATGGTGGAACGGATGCCGTGGCTGGCCCAGGACGATCCGGCCCGCTGACCTGCCCCACACCGCGCGCGCTCGATCGGGCACGATGGTCCGGGTCGTGTTCGTAGGCGGGGTGGTGACGCGAAGGGGGCAGTGGTGATCATCGGGCGATGGCAACTGGTGGAGACACTCGGCCCGCCGGACAGCTGGTCGATGCTGACGGCGGGGACGACGCCGCGGGAGTGGGCGTCGTATCAGCGCGCCGTCCCGCCCCGGCTGCGACCACTGGTGGCGACCGCGCACGCCTCCGGCGAGCGGGTCGATCAGGTGCTGCCGAAATCGCGGAATGCCTGGTCGGAGGCGGTCTTCCGGGCCGATCCGGTGCGGTGGTCCGATGGCGGGGTGCACGCGGTGCTGGTGTGGGTGGGCGCGCGGGCACCGGAGGAGCGGCTCGGCGTCGCGCCGTTCCGGGTCGACGCGCACGCCCGCGTCGTGCGCACCATGCCCGCGGGCCTCGGCCCGCACTTCGGGGCCACGCCGGTCGAATACACCGGGGCAGAACAGTTCCAGCGCATCGAGCGCTTCGACGGCGCGCTCGATGTCGTCGCGGCGCTGACCCGCTCGGAGCCGGGCAGCCGGTGGTCGGCGATCGCGACGGTGCACTCCGGCACCGGGCCGCGTTCGCTGCTGCTGGCGGCGCGCAACAGTGCCGCCGACCGGTTCGACTGGCGTGGCCTGGCCGTCGACGTCACCGACAGCGTTGTCCCGCAACCCAAGTCGTTCGAGGCGGCGACCCTGGAACTGCTGCGCGACACCCAGCCGGGGCTGTATCTGGTCATCCTCGACACCGCGCAGGTGCGCATGGTGCGCTGGGTGACCGAGCCGGTGCCCGGGCTGCGCTGGCGCGGCGCCGACGAGCGGACCGTGCCGCATCCCGAGGATCGGGCCAGGATCGCCGCCGCCCGCGCGCAGATCATGGCGGGCGCCGGCCGGGCCGCGCTGCCCGCGCTGCGGCTGGCCGCCGAGAACGGCGGCTGGCTGACCGCCGACGTGGAGGTCTCGCCGCTGCCCGGCAGCGACGTGGTGCCCGCCTTCGTGCTGGCTCAGCTGCAGGTCACCACGCCGCCCGCGTGAGTCAGGGCAGTTCGAAGGGCAGCGAGACCCCGGCGTGCACGCGGCAGCGCTCGCAGGTGTCGGTGCCGTCGACGGCCGACACGGCCCGGCGCATCAGTTCCTTGAACGGGCCCAGGTTCTTCTTGAACTCGGCGAACACGTCCACCGCGTGCACGCCGTCGCCCTCCTCGAGGCCCGCGTCGAGGTCGGTGATCAGCGCGACCGCGCTGTAGCACATCTCCAGTTCGCGGGCGAGGACCGCTTCGGGATGCCCGGTCATGTTCACCAGGTCCCAGCCCTGCCCGGCGAACCAGCGGCTCTCGGCGCGGGTGGAGAAGCGCGGGCCCTGCACCACGACCATGGTGCCGCCGTCCTCGACGCGCAGGTCGTCACCGGCCGCCTTCACGGCGGCGGCACGCAGCTCGTCGCAGTACGGGTCGGCGAAGGAGACGTGCACGCCGCCGCCGTCGAAGTAGGTCTGCGGGCGGCCCGAGGTCCGGTCGACGAGCTGATCCGGCACCGCGACGGTGCCCGGCCCCCAGTCGGCGCGCAGGCTGCCGACCGCACACGGCGCGAACACCCGGCGCACGCCCAGCGAGCGCAGGGCCCACAGGTTGGCCTGGTAGGGCAGGGTGTGCGGGGCGAACTCGTGCTGCTTGCCGTGGCGCGGCAGGAAGGCCACCGGCCGTCCGTCGACCTCGCCGATCGCGACGGGCGCGCTCGGGGCGCCGTACGGGGTGTCGACCTCGACGTGGGTGACGTCGTTGTCGAAGAAGTCATAGAAACCGCTGCCGCCGATGACGGCGAGGGCGGGCCGGGGAAGCGAACTCATGCCCTGATTCTCCCGCCCGGCCCGGCCGGGCGCAGCACCGGGACCTGACCTGACAACCCCCGCCCGATTCTGTACCCTAGGGGGGTATCAGCTCGCCCCGCGAGCACCCAGGCAGGCGAGGAGACCCCGGTGACCGCACCCACCCCCGAGACCGACCCGAGCTGCGAGCACGCGGCCCACGGCTACATCACCGCCAAGGACGACTACCTCAAGCGCCTGCGCCGCATCGAGGGCCAGGCCCGCGGCCTGCAGCGGATGGTCGAGGAGGAGAAGTACTGCATCGACATCCTCACCCAGGTCTCGGCCATGACCAAGGCACTCCAGGCCGTCGCGATGGGCCTGCTCGAAGACCACATCAGTCACTGCGTGGTCGATGCCGCCGTCGCGGGCGGACCCGAGGCCGAGGCCAAGATCAAGGAAGCCACCGACGCGATCGCCCGCCTGGTGCGCTCCTGAGCGAGGCGATCAGGTGTGCGCCGGTTCCCGGCGGGTGATCCGGCCGCTGGGTGTGCGACAGGAAGCCGGGCGGTCGGAGTAGGGCGCCGGGCGCAGGGGACGGTTGATGTCCAGATCGGCGAAGATCACCCCCTCCTCGCCCTCGCCCAGCGGCGGGGCGAGTTCCAGCCCGCCGGGGCCGAAGATCCGCGAGACGCCCCCGCCGCCGTGCAGCAGCCTGCGATCTGGCCTGCGCGCGTCGACCACCTCCCAGCCCGCCACCGGCACCACCGCGACCGGGGCGATCACATGGGTCGCGCCGTCCATGGCGTAGCGCACGCTGGCGGCGGTGTTGAGTTCGGGGCCCCACTCCTTGCCCTCGCCGTAGTACACCGTGAAACCCGACCACGCCGCGATGTGGATCTGCTCGCGTTGCTCGTGCATGCGGCCGCGCAGCTCGGAACGCAGGTGGTCGGCGCCGCCGAGCACACCGACGCGGCCGTATTCGGTGTCGCGGATCAGCAGGCCGCCGTCGGACGGGCTGAACACGGTGCGTTCCAGGCCGGTCGGTTCGGCTTTACGGACCACCGCGATGTCGCCGTCGCCGTCGATCAGCGCCTGCGCCATGAATACCTCACGCCCGGCGCGTTCGGCGAAACCGATCGAGACATGAATGCCTTTCCGGCGCGCGGCGTATCCGATCGCGCGAAGTTCCGGGCCATCGGCGGTGAGCGCGTTGGACAGATACCGGGACAGGAACTCCTCACCCCAATCGACCGAGTTCAGCCACATCCACCACGGAAATCCGGGCAGGAATGTCTCCGGAAAGGCCACCAATCGCGCACCCCCGTCGGCGGCCGCATCGATGTACTCGATGGCCTGCTCGACCCCGGCAGACAAGTTCAACCACTTCGGCTCGGCTTGCACCGCAGCCACGCGTACTCGGCTCATCCGTGACCCCTGTCGCTCATCCCTGAAAAGTGTTCGATTCACTCTCTCTCAGATAGGCGCGCACCAAACTGTCATACCGTGCCAGGCGACTGACCGTCCGTGCCAACCCGGCGAAATGCGACTGTCGCGAATTCAGCACGTCAACAGTATTCGCCCTGATCGTATTCCGGGCAATCCCCGATAATTCGCCGCGTGTGCTCAGGCGGTCACGCCGCGCAGCCGGCCGCCCCCGGGGGCCGCGGCCGCGAGCATCCGGTACTCCCCCGGGGTCATCCCCATCTCCAGCCGGAACGCCCGGAAGAAGTGCCGTTCGGAGGCGAATCCCGCCGACAGCGCGACCGAGGCGGCCGGGCGGGCGGGATCGCGGGTGAGCAGCGCGCGGGCACCGTCGACTCGCATGCGCCGCAGCACGGCGCTGAGGCTCTCGCCCACGTCGTCGAAGAGGCGGTAGAGGGTGCGGCGCGAGACCAGGCAGGACCGGGCGATCTCGTCGACGGTCAACGCCGGGTCGGCGCAGCGGCTGCGCATGAACGACAGCACCTGCTCGCGGGTGAGCGCCTGCGCGGGCTGGCCGGTCGGCAGGTCACCCACCGCCAGGCGCACGGCCGAGGACAGCAGGCTCACCGCGTTGCCCGCCAGCACCTCGGCCTGACCGGGCGCTTCGCCCTGGATCCGGGCGAGATCGCGGAAGAACCCGGCGACCACACCGCCCGCGCTGTCGGCGGCCACCCGCACCGCGGTGGGCAGATGCGCGCGATCGGTGCCGAACTGCTCCTCGACCACGGTCATCGGCAACCGGATGACCACCTGCGCCCAGTCCGCGGCCGTGAGGTCCCAGTGGTAGGGCCGGGAGGTGTCGTAGAAGACCATGTCACCGGGGGTGACCTCGGCGACGCGACCGTCCTGGTGCAGCGAACCGACCCCCTCGGTCAGGATCGAGACCAGCAGGAACTCGTCGTCGGAGCGCCCGATACAGCGCGGGGTGCGGCGGACGAACTGGCCGCTCGACCCCAGCGTGGACAGGTCGAAATCCGGCATGCTCGCGCGGTCGATCCAGCCGTGGAAGCCCCCCTGGCGGTCGGCGTCCACGGCCAGCGGCACATAACTCGCCGAGAGCATCGACTCCCACTGCGCGAACGATTCGTTCGCGACGCGAGGCCCCGACGACACCACGCCAACCACCTCGCTCCCCAATCCGAATCGATCAGCAAACAATGGGCGTCACCCGGAAACCGGGACGCTCCTGGCCGCTGAGCCTGCCAGATGATCCGGTCCCTTTCCACCGAAACCGATTCATCCGTCGTCGCGGCGCAGCCCCGAAGATTCGACTAGCACGACCTATCGCAGGTGATACCCATTGGGAGAACAGCACATTCGACAACCACGACGTGAGGCAGATCACTCCGGGTGATCGCGCAATACCGCTTCACGCGGCCGCGCCACCATCACGGGCAACAATCCGGTATTCGCCCGGGGTCATGCCGGTGGCCGCGCGGAAGACCCGGTAGAACTGCCGCTCGGTGCCGAAGCCCGACGCGCTCGCCACGGCCGCGATCGAGGAGACCTCCCCCGCTGCCAGCAGCGTCCGGGCCCGTTCCACCCGCAGCCGGCGCACCAGCGCCCCGAGTCCGCCGTCGAGGTCGTCGACGAGCCGGTACAGCGTGCGCCGCGAGACCCGGCATCCCGTCGCGATCCGCTCCACCGAGAGGCCGGGGTCGGTGAAGTGGGCGTGCACGAAGTCCAGCACCTGCTGACGGGTCACCGCCTCGGCCTGGGCGCGGCCCGGTTCCCGGCCGGCCGCGATGGTGGCGGCCGCGCCGAGCAGATCGATCCCGGCGGCGGCGAGCACCGCGGCCGCGGCGGGATCGGTGGCGTGCAGGTCGGCGACGCGGCGGAAGAACCTGGCCAGCGTGAACCCCACCTCGCCGCCGCCGATCACCCGCCCGGCGGGCAGGGCCTCGGCGCGCACCCCGAGGAAGTCCACCACCCGCTGGCGGGGCACCCGGATCGTCAGGTCCTCGATCGGGCCGTCCGAGCGCCAGCTGATGGGCTGGGTGGTGTCGTAGAAGACCATCGCGCCCGGGGTGAGCTCGACCCGGTGGCCCGCGTGCTCCACCTGGGCCGAGCCGCCGAGCACGACACTGCCGATGACATGGAATTCCCCGGCCCTGGCGATGTGACGGCGATGCCGCCGCAGCTCGTGCCCTTCGACCGCCACCGTCCCGATGGCCACCTCGCCGAAATCGGCCGATCTGATCCGCCCCGCGAACGGGCGCGGCACCGTCGGCGCGATCGCCACCTCGGTGAGCGCGCCGGTGACCAGATGTTCCCAGTACCCGAACGCGTCCGGCGCCGCGATCTGCCCGGTCGAGCAGACCTCGGGGAATCCCTCGAACGCCATGGCGAGATCATGGCACGAACTCAGCCCAGCGCCTTCGCCTTCAGCCGATCGAATTCGTCCTGGGAGATGGCACCGGTGTCGAGCAGTTTCTTGGCATCGGCGATCTGCGCGGCCGGGCTGGTGCCCGCGGTCTCGCGAATGTAGTGATCCTGCGCGGCCTTCACCTGTTTCGCCTCGACCTCGGTTCGCTCGGCCATACCGCCACCGCGCACGATCAGATACACCAGCGCGGTGAGCAACGGCAGGATGAACAGGAACACCACCCAGATCGCCTTCACCCAGCCGGAGGTCTTCTTGTCCCGGAAAAGGTCGGAAATGATCATGAAGAGCAGCAGCAGATACGCCACGAATGCGAAGCTCATGATGATGAGCCAGACAACGTCCCAGAACGACATGGTGTTCCCCTGAATCGTTTTATCCGGCAATGATTTCCCGGGCGATTGCCGATGCACCCGCCTTCGAATGCCGAAGTTAGCACCGAATTGTTATTGCGACCAAGGAGAACCGCCGTAACGGCTCCCACCTGCGGAACCAATTCATCGCCAGCGTTAGCCGACGGTTTGCGAAACCCAGCGGAAGTGCGCGGCGTGTCTCGAAGCCGCATCGATATCAGGGTGTGCCCGGCCCTTACCGGGTCGGCGGCGCACAATGCGGCGCCCGCGGGAACTCAGTCGCCGCAGCAGCCCTCGCCCGTCGCGGGCACGGTGCGCACCTCGCGGGTCTCGGCATTGCGGGCGGCCAGGTCGGCGTCGGCGGGATAGTCGACCGCGACCAGGCTCAGGCCGTGCGCGGGCGCCACGGTCACCGCGCTCGACCGCTCGGTCTCGGCCAGCAGGCCGCTCACCCACTCCGGCGTGCGCCTGCCCTCCCCGACGGCCAGCACCGCGCCGACCAGGCTGCGCACCATCGACCAGCAGAACGCGTCGGCGCTGACGTAGGCGCTCAGCAGCTCGCCCTCGCGCACCCAGTCGAAACGCTGCAGTTCGCGCACGGTGGTGGCGCCCTCGCGACGGCGGCAGAAGGCGGCGAAGTCGTGCAGGCCGAGCAGGTGCCGCGAGGCCGCGCGCATGGCGTCGAGGTCGACGCCGGGCTTGCAGGCCACGACGCTGCGGGCGCGCAGCGGGTCGGCGCCGTAGGGGGCGGTGGTCAGCCGGTAGACGTAGTGGCGGCGCATCGCCGAGAAGCGCGCGTCGAACTCGGCGGGCGCGAGGCGCGCGTCGGTGATGCGCACGTCCTTGGGCAGGAAGCGGGCCATCCGGTGCAGGAGCTTGGGGGCGTCGAGTTCGGCGGTGGTGTCGAAATGCGCGACCTGGCCCTCGGCGTGCACGCCTGCGTCGGTGCGCCCGGCGACGGTGAGCTGGATCGGCTCCCGGAAGACCTTCGACAGCGAGTCCTCCAGCACGCCCTGCACCGTACGCAGGCCGGGCTGACGCGCCCAGCCGGTGAAATCGGTGCCGTCGTAACTGATCCCCAGACGCACCCGGGTCGTCTCGCCGGTCTCCTGCATCGCTTCCTCTCCCACGAAAAGAACCGAGCCCGCCACCCACGCGGGGTGACGGGCTCGGCCGGAACTACCTGGGAATCAGGCGTCCTTCTTGTCCTCGGCGGCCTCATCGGCGGCCGGAGCCTCGGCGACGACCTCTTCGGTCTTCTCCTCGGCGACCTCGGCGGCGGGCGCCTCGGTCTTCTGCGAAGCGGCGACGCGACGGGCCCGGTCGGCCTCGTTGGTCACGGTCTTCTCGCGGACGAGCTCGATGACGGCCATCGGCGCGTTGTCACCCTTGCGCGGCAGCGCCTTGGTGATGCGGGTGTAGCCACCCTCGCGACCCTCGAACGAGGGGCCGATCTCCGCGAACAGCGCGTGCACGATGTCCTTGTTGCGGATGACCTTCATGACCTCGCGACGGTCGGCCAGGGTGCCGCCCTTCGCCTTGGTGATGAGCTTCTCGGCGTAGGGGCGAACCGCCTTGGCCTTCGACTCGGTGGTCGTGATCCGACCGTGCTCGAAAAGCGCCGTGGCCAGGTTGGCGAAGATCGCCTTCTGGTGCGACGCCGACCCGCCGAAGCGAGCACCCTTCTTGGGCTTGGGCATTGGATTCTCCTTGGGAAAGGTCTACCGGGGTGCCCCCCGATGACCTAGAGCTGTTCGGTCTCGGCGTAGTCCTGCTCGCCGCCGTCGGTGTCACTGAAAGTGCCGGAATCGCTCCAGGTGCCGGTGCTCGCGTCGTAACCCACCACGGAGGACGGGTCGAACGAAGCGGGCGAGTCCTTCAGCGAGAGGCCGAGCGCGTGCAGCTTGACCTTGACCTCGTCGATGGACTTCTGGCCGAAGTTGCGGATGTCCAGCAGGTCCGACTCGGTGCGGGCCACGAGCTCGCCCACCGTGTGCACACCCTCGCGCTTGAGGCAGTTGTAGGACCGGACGGTGAGGTCCAGGTCCTCGATCGGCAGACCGAAGGAGGCGATGTGATCCGCCTCGGCCGGGCTGGGGCCGATCTCGATGCCCTCGGCTTCGACGTTGAGCTCACGGGCCAGCCCGAAGAGCTCGACCAGGGTCTTACCGGCCGAAGCCAGCGCGTCCCGGGCCGTGATGGAGTTCTTGGTCTCCACGTCGAGGATGAGACGGTCGAAGTCGGTGCGCTGCTCGACACGGGTGGCCTCGACCTTGTAGGTCACCTTGAGCACCGGGGAGTAGATCGAATCCACCGGGATCCGGCCGATTTCCGCACCGGTCGCCTTGTTCTGCACGGCGGGCACGTAACCGCGGCCCCGCTCGACGACGAGCTCGATCTCGAGCTTGCCCTTGTCGTTCAGGGTGGCGATGTGCATGTCCGGGTTGTGCACGACGACGCCGGCCGGCGGGACGATGTCACCGGCGGTGACGGTGCCCGGGCCCTGCTTACGCACGTACATGGTGACCGGCTCGTCCTCTTCGGAGGACACGACCAGACCCTTGAGGTTCAGGATGATGTCGGTGACGTCTTCCTTCACACCGGGAACGGTGGTGAACTCGTGCAGGACACCGTCGATGCGGATGCTCGTGACCGCGGCCCCCGGGATGGAGGACAGCAGGGTACGACGCAGCGAGTTGCCGAGGGTGTAACCGAAGCCCGGCTCGAGGGGTTCGATGGTGAACTTCGAGCGGTTCTCCGCCACAACCTCTTCGGTCAGTGTCGGACGCTGGGAAATCAGCATGAGGATCTACTTCCTGTCAGGGCGTCCGCTATTTGACGCCTAATCAGTGATTGCAGGGGCCGCCGCACAGTGCGGCCCCTACCGTCGAAACGCTTACTTCGAGTAGTACTCGACGATGAGCTGTTCCTGCAGCGGCACATCGATCTGCGCGCGCTCGGGCAGCTGGTGCACCAGGATGCGCAGACGGCCGGGGACGACCTGCAGCCAACCCGGGACCGGACGGTCGCCGACGGTCTCACGCGCCACCTGGAACGGCAGCGTCGGCAGCGACTTCTCCTTGACATCGATGATGTCGTACTGGGAGACCTGGTAGCTCGGGACGTTCACCTTGACGCCGTTGACCACGAAGTGGCCGTGGCTGACGAGCTGACGAGCCTGACGACGGGTGCGCGCCAGACCGGCGCGGTACACGACGTTGTCCAGACGCGACTCGAGCAGACGCAGCAGGTTGTCGCCGGTCTTGCCCTTGAGGCGGTTGGCCTCTTCGTAGTAGCGACGGAACTGCTTCTCCATGACGCCGTAGGAGAAGCGAGCCTTCTGCTTCTCCTGCAGCTGCATCAGGTACTCGGATTCCTTGATCCGCGCGCGGCCGTGCTGGCCGGGCGGGTAAGGACGACGCTCGAACGCCTGGTCGCCTCCGACGAGGTCGACGCGCAGACGACGCGACTTGCGGGTGATGGGGCCTGTATAACGAGCCATTTTTAGCTGTTTCCTTTCCCGCTAGACGCGACGGCGCTTGGGCGGCCGGCAGCCGTTGTGGGGCTGGGGGGTGACATCGGAGATCGAGCCGACCTCGAGGCCTGCGGCCTGAAGCGAACGGATCGCGGTCTCGCGGCCCGAACCCGGGCCCTTCACGAACACGTCGACCTTCTTGACACCGTTCTCCTGCGCCTTGCGGGCAGCGTTCTCGGCGGCGAGCTGCGCGGCGAACGGGGTCGACTTACGCGAACCCTTGAAGCCGACGTGGCCCGAGGACGCCCACGAGATCACGTTGCCCTCGGGGTCGGTGATCGAGACGATGGTGTTGTTGAACGTGCTCTTGATGTGCGCGTGGCCGTGCGGGATGTTCTTCTTATCCCGGCGACGCGACTTCTGAGTCTTCTTCGGGCCAGCGGCCCGGCTCTTCGGAGGCATACGCTATCCCTACTTCTTCTTGCCGGCGACGGTCTTCTTCGGACCCTTACGCGTACGCGCGTTGGTCTTGGTGCGCTGACCACGAACGGGCAGGCCACGACGGTGGCGGATGCCCTGGTAGCAGCCGATCTCGATCTTGCGGCGAATATCGGCCTGGACCTCGCGGCGCAGGTCACCTTCGACCTTGAACTCCGACGCCTCGATGTAGTCGCGGAGCTTGGTCAGGTCGTCGTCGCTGAGATCCTTCGAGCGCAGGTCCGGGCTGACGCCGGTCTGAGCCAGGATCTCGGTGGCGCGGGTGCGCCCGATTCCGAAAATGCAGGTCAACGCGATCTCCATGCGCTTTTCGCGCGGGAGATCGACGCCCATCAGACGTGCCATGTGGCAGGTTCCTTCTGGTTGCGGAGGTCTGCTCCCTGTCCGTCCCCCCGTCTTTCAGGTGGGGGCACCGGCCTCCGTACCGGTGGTTGGCGCGCACAAGTACGTGCGTGCTGGAGCTGGGAGTTCTTCTTTTCGGTCAGTCCGATCAGACGATCGGTGCCCGGCGGTGCTGCTGGATCAGCCCTGGCGCTGCTTGTGGCGCAGGTTGTCGCAGATCACCATGACCCGGCCGTGACGGCGGATCACCTTGCACTTCTCGCAGATCTTCTTGACGCTCGGCTGAACCTTCACGTCCGTCCAATCTTTTCTTGGTCCACAAGGTCTGTGAACACAGTTTTTCCCCAGCCGACGACTGGGGAAGTCTTGTAGCGCGCTCCGGCCTGGGCCGGAACACCAGGCGACGCCGCGTGCCGGTCAGGCTCGCGGCGTCGAGCAGGTCTCACTTGTAGCGGTAGACAATCCGGCCGCGTGAGAGGTCGTAGGGCGACAGCTCGACGACCACGCGGTCCTCCGGAAGGATACGAATGTAGTGCTGCCGCATCTTTCCGCTGATGTGCGCGAGAACCTTGTGACCGTTCTCGAGCTCGATCCGGAACATCGCATTGGGCAGCGGCTCGACAACTCGACCCTCGACCTCGATGGCCCCGTCTTTCTTCGCCATATCCTCCGCGATCCCGGTTATGCTTCTAACCTGAGTTTGGATTGCCTCGTAGCTGCTCGCTGACACGCGAGCAGTCGGCGCATGGGTGCACCGCCGCTCAAGCTTACCGGGCCGCGTGTCCAGAGGCAAAAATGCCCCGCCCGTACCGCCCGCCACGGCCGCGGAGGTTGTCGCGTAAACTCGGCGCCGTCCAGATGTGGGTCGAGCAGATCGGGGGACCCTGGTGAGCGAGGCGCGCCGGTGAGCCGCAACAACGACAGTCTCCCCATGTTGCCGCCGTGGCTGTCGGAGAGCGACGTCACACAGGTCGGTTACGAGGCTCCGGTCGAGAACCTGCCCCAGGACGATCTGATCGACGAGGCACCCAAACGCCGCCGCTTCATGAGCCGCGGCGACGATTCGGGCCGCAAGGACAAGCGCCGCCGTCGCAAGGACCGCGAGGCCGAGGACGTCGCCCCCGAGCCCACCCAGGGTCAACAGGGCTGGCCCGACCACGCCCAGCCGTCCCCCACTCAGTCCGGCACCCAGGACCCCGCATCGGGCTCCCCCACGCCGAACCAACAGGGCTGGACCGCCAACCCACTCGACCCGAACGAGCAGCCCCCCTTCCAGGGCTCCGCGCACCCGACCCCCGGGACGTCCACTGACCAGGCCCCCTGGAACACCGGCCAGCCTTCCCCTGCCACCCCGGACCAGGCAGCCTGGAACACCGGCCAACCGCCGACCGGCACCCCCGGCACCCCGGCCCAAGCGCCTTGGAGCACTGGTCAGCCCCCGCCGCCCAGCGCCGCCGACCAGGCACCGTGGAGCACGGGCCAGCCCCCGACCGGTGCCGCGCCAGGCACCGCGACCGGCACTGCAGACCGCGCACCTTGGAGCACCGGCCAGTCAACCCCGGCGCCGGGGCCGAATGCCGCTGATCAAGCGCCCTGGAATGCAGGCCAGCCCTCGACCGGTGCCGCGCCGAGTGCGCCTGGTCTTACCCCGGCTGACCAGGCTCCCTGGAGCAGCGGGCAGCCGGCCTCGGGCCCGGATGCCGCCGACCAGGCGCCGTGGAACACGGGCCAGCCCCCTACCGGCGGCGCGCCGAGCGCACCCGGCGTCACCTCGGCTGATCAGACGCCCTGGAACAACGGCCAGCCAGCCCCCGGCCCGAATGCCGCCGACCAGGCGCCCTGGAACGCGGGCCAGCCTCCTACCGGCACGCCGAGCACAGCGCCCGGTGTGACCCCCGCCGATCAGGTGCCGTGGAGCACCGGTCAGCCGTCGACCCCGGCGCCCGGACCCGACTCGGGCAATCAGGCACCGTGGAACACCGGCCAGCCCTCAGCAGCGACCTCGGCGCCGGAATCCGCCGCGTCCGCGCAGTCGGGCCTGCCGACTCGTACCCCGGCCCCGCCGTCGAACGGCTTCACTCCCCTGGGCCCGTCCGCCCAGCGCCAGCGCCCGGACCTGCCGCCGCCACCGCCGCTCCCGGACCCGCCGACCCCCCGCCCCACCGAGGCTCCACCGCGCCTCACGGCCCCCGCCACCGCGCCCCAGCCGTCCACCGGCTCGACGAGCGGTACGACCGGTGGCGCGCACGCCACCGACTCGGCACCCGTAGCTCCGTCCGCCACCGCGGCGACCGGCGAGGCCACATCGCACGCCCCCGACTCCTCGGCTGCCGCCGGCACCGCACCGAACAGCACCACCGCAGCGCCCGCTGACACCCGGTCCCCTGGTTCCGGTCCCGCTCCGCAGCGCCTGACGGACCCCTCGGCCACACCCGAGTCGTCCCCCCGCGTCGCCGCCGCCGAAGCAGCACTGGCCGCCGCGGCCCAGGCACCCCAACGCCTCACCGACCCGTCGGCCCCCGCCGAGTCCTCTCCCCGCGTCGCCGCGGCCGAAGCAGCTCTCGCCGCCGCGGCCCAGGCACCTCAGCCGACCAGCGACCCGTCTCCCGCTCCGGAGTCGAGCCCGCACATCGCGGCGGCCGAAGCAGCACTGGCAGCCGCAGCTCAGGCGTCCCAGCAGACCGACAACCCGTCGAACACAGCTGAATCCAGCCCCCTTACCACCGCATCGGAGACCGCACAGTCGGCCACGGCCCAGGCTCCCCAGCGACTGACCGCCCCGCCGGTCCCCTCGAACACCGATTCCTCTGCCCCGACGGAAGCGCCTTCTTCGGTCCCCACCGAATCGCCATCCTCGGCCCCGGCGGAATCGTCCCCCCGCATCGCCGCGGCCGAAGCAGCACTGGCCGCCGCGGCCGAAGCAGGCCAGCAGACCGACGACCCCGCGCCCACCCGCGAGGCCAACCCACACATCGCCACGGCCGAAGCCGCCCTCGCAGCAGCAGCCGCGGCCGGACAGCGGACCGGCGATTCCTCCACCACCCGCGAGACGAACCCGCACATCGCCACCGCCGAAGCCGCCCTCGCGGCCGCAGCGGCAGCCGGACAACGCACCGACGACCCTTCGGCCACTCGCGAGTCCAACCCGCACATCGCGACGGCCGAGGCCGCCCTTGCAGCAGCGGCGGCAGCCGGACAACGGCCCGGCGAATCCTCCGCCACACGCGAGACGAACCCGCACATCGCGACCGCCGAAGCCGCCCTCGCAGCAGCGGCGGCAGCCGGACAACGACTCGGCGAATCCTCCGCCACACGCGAGTCCAACCCACACATCGCCACCGCCGAAGCCGCCCTGGCGGCCGCAGCGGCGGCTGGGCGGACCGGTGATCCGTCAGCCGCGCGTGAGGCCAACCCTCATATCGCCATTGCCGAGGCGGCTCTCGCGGCCGCGGCGGCGGCTGGTCAGCGGGCCGCTTCCGCTGACCGGGGCACCGACGGCGTCGCGGTCGACGAGGAGGAAGAGGCCGGGCGGGCGCCGCGGAGGCTCGGCGATCCGGCGGCCGGGCGGCACAGCGCCGGGGATTCCGGTCGGAAGGAGGGCGCGTCCGGTTCGCGGGTTCCGGCGGGGCCCACGCAGTCGGCGAACGCGTTCCGGCAGGCCGGGGCCGATGTGCCCGACCCGGTCACCTCACCCGCCGACACCAAGGCCACCGAGGTGCACCCGACGGCATCGGCCGACCAGCGCCACGCCGACCAGGAACAGATCGGCGCCGGGCAGCCATCGGGCGCGCCCGCGCGACCGGCCGAAGCACACCTGCCCCACCAGCACTCCCCCTACAGCTCCGCCCCGCAGCGCGCACCCGGTCCCGACGAGCAGTCGCCGTACGCTTCGGGCCAGGCTCCCGCGGCTTACGCTGCGACGCAATACAACTCGATCCCGGGCGACCCCACGCACGATGTGCAGTCCTCGCCGGACGCGCAGACCCAGATGTTCCGCACCGAGGATGCGCGCCTGCAACCCGGCCAGGCACCGGCCGGCGATGCCCAGCCGTGGCAGGGCGGGCCGGGGCAGGGACAGGCTCCGCAATCCGACTACAGCGCAAGCGGTTACGCCCAGCAGGGCGGTCCCGCGCAGACAGCGGACCAGCCGGGATACAACGGCGCACCGCAGCCGTGGCAGGGCCAGCAGGCGCCGGGCGAGCACGCTCCCCAGCAGTACCCGAACGGCGCTCCCCAGCAGGCCCCGGACGGCGGTCAAGCCCCGTATCAGGGCTACCCGCCCAACAATCAGGCCCAGCCCTACCAGCAGGCCCCGCAGCAGTACCAGCAGCCGGGTCAGCACCAGCAGGGCTGGGGCGGCAACCCGCAGCAGCCGGGTTTCCAGGCCCCGTCCCTGGACAATGTCCCGGTCAAGCGGGCGAAGAAGGCGCCGGGCAGTGGCTGGCGCAAAGCGGTGCACCATGTTTCGGGTGGTGCGATCAACCCGGGCATGTCCGCGGAGGAGTTGCGTCTGCAGGAACTGGTGGCGCGCATCCGCCAGCCCGTGCGTGGTGACTACCGGATCGCGGTGCTCTCGCTCAAGGGCGGTGTCGGCAAGACGACGACCACCACCGGCCTCGGCTCGATCTTCGCCTCCATCCGCGGTGACCGGGTGATCGCCGTCGACGCCAACCCCGACTTCGGCACCCTGTCGCAGCGCGTGGCCCTGCAGACCCGCTCGACCGTGCGCGATCTGCTGCTCGATCCCTCGATCGAGCGTTACTCCGATGTCCGCAGGCACACTTCGCAGAGTTCGAGCCGCCTGGAAGTGCTTGCCAGCGAACGAGATCCGGCCGCGTCGGAGTCGTTCAACGACGAGGAGTACCGGGCGGTCGCGCGCATCCTGCAGCGCTTCTACAACATCATCCTCACCGACTGCGGCACCGGCTTGATGCACTCGGCGATGACCGGCGTGCTGGATCTGGCGCACTCGCTGGTGCTGATCTCCTCGGCCGCGATCGACGGCGCGCGCAGCGCCGCGGCGACGCTGGACTGGCTGTCGCTGCACGGTCACGACCATCTGGTCCGCAATGCGGTGGTGGTGATCAACCTGCCGCGCGAGGGTTCACCGAATGTCGGCGTACAGCAGCTGCGCGAGTACTTCCTGTCGCGCTGCCGGGCCGTGCACATCATCCCGTTCGACGAGCACCTGTCCGAGGGCGCCGAGATCGATCTGCACCGCCTGCACAAGACCACCAAGCGCGCCTACGTGGAGTTGGCGGCGACCGTGGCCGACGAGTTCGGCGTCAGTCACCACCGCTTCGGCTGACACCCAGGCTGCCGGACTACCACTCCGGCAGCCTGCGCTTGCCGGCCAGTACGTCGCGGACCAGGTCGTCGTAGGCGTCGGCCAGTTCGGCCAAGTGGTGCCAGGCCGAGTGCAGCAGTTCGTCGTGGGCGGCCAGGGTCATCAGCGCGTGGTGCGCGCGCACCGTGGACTCGGCCAGCCGGTCGATGACCGCGCCGATGGTCTCGGTGTGCAGGGTGGCGCCGAGCCGGTGCTGTGGAACACCACGCAACACCCAGTCGTCGATCGCCAGGACCAATTCGCTTCGGCGGCAGTCGATCTCACGCATGACCAGCGGATCGGTGTCGACGCAGCCGCCCCGGCCGACGACCCGTTTCTCGTGCAGCACAGCAAGATCGCGCGCGAACCACAGCAACGGCCCACCGACCACTCGATGTCCGCGACACGCCCGGACGAGGAGATCGGAGAGTGGGAGCAGACCGGTACTCGCCGGCGGCCCGGCGGTATCGACACACCGGAGTGTGTCAGGGAAAGCCATTACGACCGTAGAACTCTCCGAACCAGCCACGTTGCCTCGCCGTCATCGCCGCACAGCACCGGATCAGGACGTTCATTACAATAAACCTCGCAAGCTTCCTGTCAAGCATTACTCGGCCGTAGGTAACCCAGACGAGTACACTTCGTTACCTGCACGACCTACCGAGGAGCACGATGGCGGACGGTCCTACCTACCTCCGGATCGCGAACCTCCTCCGCGAGGAGATCCGCGCGGGCACGTGGAAACCGGGCGACCGGCTGCCCAGCCATTCCGAACTCGCCGAGCAGATGCAGGTCTCGATCACCACCGCGCGCAACGCGATTCAGGTGCTGGTCGCCGAAAACCTCGTCTACACAGCGACTTCCCGCGGCACCATCGTGCGAAACCAGGAAGTGCTCGAATCCGTGGTCACCGACCACATCCGGCGCGACCGGCCCAAGTCCTCGCACGACATCTTCTCCGAGATCGCGCGCGCGGCCAACCGGGAACCGTCCAAGGAGTTCAGTACCCGGATGGAGCCTGCCGACGCGCAGGTGGCGCAGTGGCTCGGCGTCCCGGTGGACTCGTGGGTGCTCGCCCGCACCGTAGTACAACACCTCGATAACGAACCGTGGTCGTGGGAGGTGAGTTTCTACCCACGCGATCTGGCCGAGGCGGCCGGCCTCGATTCCCCGCGCGACATCCCCGAGGGCACCACCCGCCGCCTGTCCGACCGCGGTTACGGCGAGACCGCGCATCGCGACACGGTGCTGGCCCGCCCGGCGACCGCGGAGGAGGCCGCGGTGCTCGGTGTCGCCACCGGCACGGTCCTGCTCGATCACCTGCGCATCGGCGCCAACCACGAGCGGGTCACCCGGGCGACCCGGCATCGTTCCCAGGCGGGCCGCAATCGGCTGGCCTACCAACTCGGCGACGCGGCGGGCACCGACGTCATCGCCAGGACCCTCGGCATCGCACCCGGGCCTGCCGTCGCCCTGCCATGACCGTGGGCATTCGCCCGGCCATCCTGGGCGACCTGCCGCTGATCTGCCGCCTGCGCGTGCAACGCACCGCGTGGCTCACCGCCCGCGGCTCGGACCAGTGGACGGTCGCGGGTCGTGGCCGCCCGATCGAGATCTTCGCGGGTGCGGTGGGCCGTTCCCTGGACGCCGGTGAGACCTGGATCGCCGAGGTCGACGGCGAACCGGCGGGCACCATCACCGTCAACCACCGCGCCGACCCCGACCTCTGGTCACCGTGGGAACTGGCCGAATCGGTGATCGTGCATTTCATGATCGTCGACCTGCGTTTCGCGGGCCGCCGCGTCGGCCACCACATGCTCGCCCACGCCGCCCACCTCGCCGCCCGTCAGCGCCGCCCCTGGGTCCGCCTCGACGCCTGGACCACCAACACCGAACTCCACGACTACTACCGCCGCGCCGGTTTCGTCCTGGCGCGCATCGCAGGCCCCATCGCCAGCGGCCCCTCCAAAGCCCTCTTCGAACGCCCCACCACCACCTGGCCTCCCCACCGCGCCACGCTCCCCCACGCCGTCCCCGTCACGACCCTGCGCGACTGACGCCCGAACCGGCCGCGCCCGGAAGAATCAGTGGAATCCGGCCTCGGCGAAGCTGCACCCACCACGCTCGGCATGCGAAAGTACCTGACCGGGAACCAATGCCGGAGCCCGGCGGAAGTATTGACGGAATCCCGGTGCGCAGAACTTCAGCTCGAACGCATGCCCCTCGAGACGCCAGAACGAGAACTCGGGCGATGCGCCATCGGGTGTCTCCCGGTGCAGGTCGGCGATCTCCAGACAGAGGCCCCGCGCACGGAAGTCGAGGTCCCCCGTGAGGTCCCAGACCTCGTCGAAGACGAGCGTCACCGGCGCCACCCAGAAAGTGAAATAGACCGCGGGTGGAACAGGGTGAACCCAGCGGACGATGTAGTCGAGATCGAGGATCAGCCGGGGCAGGACGCCCTCGCCCGGCTGGACGCACAGGGCGTGGACGGTGGCGTCGTGCCAGCCCATCGTCTCGAAGTCGTCGTCGGTCCACACGCTTTTGACCAGGCCCGACTCCGGGTGGATTTCCTCCTGCACCACTGTTAGACCGGGGGGAGGTCGGCGATGTGGACGAGTTCGATGCCCTGGCTGCGGGAGACGAGGGTGCCGCGGCCGGGGGGCATCTTGCTCGGGCGGACGTCGCCGATGAGTTTGCCCTCGTCGCGGGAGCCGCTCATGATCAGGGTCTGGACCGAGAGGTTCTTCATGGCACCCAGGATCGGGTCGTAGAGGGCGCGGGAGGCGCCGCCGATGCGACGGGTGACCACCAGGTGCAGGCCGATGTCGCGGGCCTGCGGGAGGTATTCGAGCAGCGGGGCGAAGGGGTTACCGGAGCCGGTGACGACCATGTCGTAGTCGTCGACCACCACGTAGATCTCGGGGCCGGTCCACCAGCTGCGGTCGCGCAACTGCTGCTGGGTGATGTCGGCGCCAGGGATGCGCTTGGCCAGGTAGGCGGCGACCTCGGCGATCATCGGTCCGCAGGTCTGCGAGGAGGTGGAGTAGCCGGCGAGCTGGTCGCCTTCGAGGACACCGAGCATGGTGCGCCGGTAGTCGATCAGGATGACCCTGGCCTCCGAGGCGGTGGACTGTTCGGCGATGCTCATGACGATATTGCGCAGCAGCGTGGTCTTGCCGCATTCCACGTCGGCGAAGGCCATGAAGTGCGGCTCAAGGCCGAAATCCAGGACCAGCGGCTGCAATTCGGACTCACCGAGACCGACGACGACCTTGGTGCGGTCCAGCGTCACACCCTGCTGGCGCGCCGCGTCGAGCACCTGCTCGCGCGGGAAGCTCAGCGGCAGCATGCGCACCTCGGGCGCGCGCCTGCCCGGATACAGCGCGATCAGTTCCTCCCTGGCCCGGCTGACACCGTCGGCGATGGTGGACGGATCGGAGTCGGAGTCCAGGCGCGGCAACGCGATCAGCATGTGCAGCTGCTCGGGGGTGAGACCGCGGCCGGGCCTGCCGACCGGAACCTGGTGCGCGGTGCGGCGATTCATCTCCGAATCGCCGGGGTCACCGAGGCGCAGTTCGAGGCGGGTGCCGATCTGGTCCTTGACGATGGGGCGGATCTCGGCCCAGCGCGAGGCACCGAGCATCAGGTGCACACCGAAGGACAGGCCCTGGGTGGCGATGGCGTTGATCAGCGGTTCCAGCATGTCGAACTCTTCGCGGATCGCGCCCCAGCCGTCGATCACCAGGAAGACGTCACCGAACTGGTCGGCCGCGAGCGGATCGCCCGGCGCGGCGGTGGTGCCGTTGATCTGGCGGGCCTCGAGCGCGGAGAACTTGCGCCTGCGGAACTCGGCCATCGACTCGATGCCCAGCTCGGCGAAGCGTTCCTCGCGCTGACGCATGAGCGTGGTGAGTTCGGCGATGGTGCGCCGCACCCGGTCGCCGTCGAGCCGGCCCGCGACCGAGCCGACGTGCGGGATACCGGCCAGACCGGCCATGCTGCCGCCACCGAAGTCCAGGCAGTAGAACTGCACCTGTTCGGGGGTGTGGGTGGCGGCCGCGGCCAGGATGATGGTGCGCAGCGTGGTCGACTTGCCCGACTGCGGACCGCCGACGACGGCCACATTGCCCTGCGCGCCTGCCAGATTGATGGTGAGCACGTCACGCCGCTGCTCGTAGGGCTTGTCGATGACGCCGATCGGCATCCACAGCTGCCCGTGCCGGTTGACCGGCGAGCGCCAGTCGGGATCGGGCAGGAGCATGTCGGCGGTGGGCGATTCCTCGAGCGGCGGCAGCCACACCTCGTGGGCGGGCCTGCCGTGCCCGGTCAGCCGCTTGACCACCACGTCGAGCAGCGAATCCGGGATGCCCTCCTCGGCGACCGGGCCGCTCGGCGGCGGCGGGGGCAGCTCGGGCCTGCCACGCAGGATCGGGTCCTCTTCGGCGGCAACCTCTTCCGGCTCGGTCACCTCGACCGGTGCGGCGGTGAACACCACCGGACGCTGACCGCCGACGGGTGCGCCGTCGTCGTCGACGACCGTGCCGACCGGCGCCACATACGGGCCGGACACATAGCTGGCGTTGAACCGGAGTGGTTCGGAGGCATCGCTTTTCAGGTAGCCCGCGCCCGGGACGCTGGGCAGGTGATAGGCATCGGTGATACCCAGGACCGCGCGGGATTCGTTGGCGGAGAAAGTGCGCAGGCCGATCCGGTAGGACAGGTGTGACTCGAGGCCACGCAGTTTGTTCTCCTCGAGGCGCTGCGAGGCCAGCAGCAGGTGCACGTGCAGCGAGCGGCCAAGGCGGCCGATCATCACGAACAGTTCGGCGAAATCGGGCTTCTGCGAGAGCAGTTCGGAGAACTCGTCGACCACCACGAACAGCGCGGGCAGCGGATCGAGCGGCACGCCCGCGGCCCTGGCCTTCTCGTAGTCGGTGACATTGGCGTAGTTGCCCGCCGAGCGCAGCAGTTCCTGACGGCGGTTCATCTCACCGGCCAGCGCGTCCTTCATGCGGTCGACCAGCGAGAGTTCGTCCTCGAGGTTGGTGATCACGGCAGCGACGTGCGGCAGCGAGTCCAGGCCGAGGAAGGTCGCGCCACCCTTGAAGTCGACGAGCACCAGATTGAGCGCGTCGGGCGAGTGCGTGGTCACCAGCGAGAGCACCAGGGTGCGCAGGAATTCCGACTTGCCGGAACCGGTGGCGCCGATGCACAGGCCGTGCGGGCCCATGCCGTTCTCGGCGGATTCCTTGATGTCGATCTCGACGGGGGTGCCGTCGGGCGTGATGCCGATGGGCACCCGCAGCCGCTCGCGCGCGGTGCGCGGGCGCCACACCCGGGCCGGGTCGATCTGGGCGGCGTCGGGGATGCGCAGCAGCGCCATCAGCCCGGGATCGCTGGTGGTGCCCTCCCCCAGGCTGACGATCTGCGCCGCGGTGGCCAGCCGGTAGCGGGCCAGCGCGCGGGCGAAGGACTCCGCTTCGGCGGGGCTCACCTCGTCGGCGGTGGCGAAGCGTTCCACCCCGGCCGCGCTGCGCGCCGAGACCGCGCCGTCGCCGACCACGAGTTGCAGGCCGCGCCGGGCGGCCAGGCCGTTCTCGGGGGCGGTGAGGTCGAGCACGGTGACCGAGTCGAGCCCGGATTCGCTGATGATGCGCTCGTTGCCGCTGATGTAGCCGTCGTCGATCACCACCACCACGTGCAACCGGCCCTGGGTGGGCTGCGGATTGCGCATGAACCGGCCGCGTTCCATCAGCTCGGCCTGCAACGCGGACTCGAATTCGCCGAGCGAGGTGTACATCATCCTGGCCGAGCCGAGACCGTCGCGCACCGACGGATGCTGCACGTGCGGCAGCCATTTCGCCCAGGACCAGTGCGTGTCCGGGTCGGCGCAGACGATGGCGACGGCGAGGTGGTCGGGGCCGTGGAAGGTGGTGAGTTCCATGAGCATCGCGCGCACCAGTTCGCGGCCCTCGTCGAGGTCGCCGCCGATGTTGATGGCGGGGAACGCGCGCAGCGAGACGGCGGTGGGCAACCCGTGCACCACCGAGTGGGTGCGCACGAACCGGCGCAGGGCCACCGTCGAGACGGGTTCGAGGTCTTCGAGCGGGCCGGTCTCGGGCCGGGCCAGCTTGGTGGCCAGGCGATGACTGCCCACGCCGACCCGCACATGCCCGAAGTCCGGGTCGGCCGGGCGGCGCTCCCACATCCGCCTGCTGCCGATCAGCGAGGGCAGATCGGCCGGTTCCGGATGACTCCAGCCCAGCGTCTCGAGCTGCTTGATCCCGGTGCCGCGCACGTCTTTACGCACCTGGTCGAGATAGCGGAAGTAGTCCTTGCGTTCCTCGTTGAGCTCGACCGCACGCTTGGGACCACCGCCGCGCATGCCCGCCATCATGCCGACCATCGACATGAGCATCATCATCGGGAACATCATCATCATCGGATTGGCCAGCAGGTTGCGGCCCATCGAGACCATCATCGCGATCATGCCGACCACCGCGACCACCATGATCACCGGCATCAGCTTCATCATCAGCGGCGAGGGGATGGCGCGCTGGATCTCCGGCGGCGGGGTGAGCGCGACTTCACCGCCCGGCGCGCGCGGCGGGGCGATCCGGGGACGGCGGACGAAACCTTCGGTGGCCATCGATCCCTACTCCTCGAATTCCTGATTGAGATCGGCGCGGCGCCCCCGGAACGGGAAGCCGAAGGCGGCGCCGATACCCAGCGCGGCCAGCAGCGTCAGCGAGCCGGCGATCGCGATCCGGCGCGGGCGCGGGTCGGGTTCCGGTGCCGCGTAAGGCGTCTCGATCGGATGACCCACATCCGCGCCCCGGCTGGGGGGCTGCTCGGCCAGTGGCGCGGTGAGGGCGGCGAGCGGGTCGATCAGGCCCGCGCCGATGGCGTCGTCGCGGCCGCGGCCCGGCGCGTGCGCGGTGCGGGTGATCCGGTCGATCACCTGCTGGGCGGACAGTTCCGGGAACCGGGAACGCACCAGCGCGGCCAGGCCGGCCACATACGGTGCGGCGAAACTGGTTCCGTCGACGGGTTGCACACCGTCCATGGTCTGCACACCGTCGACCAGGCCGGTGCCGCCGGGCTTGCTGTCGAGCGAGACGATGTCGCGCCCGATCGCGGCGGCCCCGAGCCACGGCCCGCGCAGCGACAGCGCCGAGGGTTTGCCGTCGGCGTCGACCGAGCCGACCGCGAGCACGTACGGGGTGAACCAGGCGGGCGAGGGAATGGTCGTCACCGAACTCCAGCCGGTGCCCTCGTTCTGGTTCTGGCAGGGCCCGCCCTGTTCCACATTGCCCGCCGCCGCCACGACCACCACATTGCGGTCGTAGGCGTATTTCACGGCGGCGCCGAGCGACCCGTCGGCGGTGTCGGAACCGGCCGCGGTGCAGGCGACTTCGGAGATGTTGATGACGGTGGCGCCCAGGTCGACGGCGCGGACCACGGCGGCGGCGAGGGTGAGCACGCTGCCGTAACCGTCGTTGCGCAGCTCGCCGGACCGGTCGGGCTGCCGGTCCTTGGTGTCGTAGGCGAGGCTGAGCTGACGGATGGTCAGGATCTCCGCCTCGGGGGCGACGCCGACGAACGCATCGTCAGGTGACGGTCGCGCGGCGATGATCCCGGCCACCAGCGTGCCGTGGCCGTCGCAGTCGACGGTGCCGTCGGAATCGCTGACGTAGTCGCCGCCCGCCTGCAGCGCGGGCAGCCGCGGATGCCGGTTGACGCCGGTGTCGATCACCGCCACCTTCTGGCCCGCGCCCCGGCTGAACTGCCAGGCCGAGGGCAGGTCGAGCACCCGCTGCGCCATCGGTGGTTCACTCGGCGCGCTGCCGCGCAGCACCGGTTCGGCGCAGAGTTCACGCTGTTCGGTGGGCTCGAGCGGGGCGGGTCGGCCGCTCAGTGCCAGCGCGGCCTCCAGGGCGACGGGGTCGATGCTCGGCGGGGCGACGGCGTTCGCGGGTGCCGGAAATCCGGCGGCCGCGCCGAGCACGGTCGCCGCGCAGGTCAGCCGCAGCAGCAGGGACAGCCGGGTCATATGTTGCGAGCGGTCGAGTACACATCCATGACCCACAGCGCGAGCGGGATCATCGTGATGATCAGCAGGTACTCGACGATCTCGATCATCCGCCTTGTCACCGGGGTCACCTCGACGTGCGGGCCGATCACCCCGAACACGATCACCGCGCCCGCGGTCGCCAGCAGCAGCGCCACCGCGGCGAAGTGCAGCGAGTCGTGGCCGAGCCCGAGACCGGTGAGCAGGGCGAGCACGATGAGCGCACCGGCGGTGATCAGCGTGGCGGCCTGGACCAGGTCGGCATAGGAACGTCCGCGCAGGCACAGCACGCTCGCCGCGACGACGGCCAGCGCGACGCCGCCGGAGTGGAAGGTGCCCAGCGGGTCGGCCGCGCCGACGGCACCGACCAGCGCGGCCAGGGCGCAGGCGATCACCAGCCCGGTCTGGATCTGATTGGCGACGCGGGCGCGTTCGCCCAGGCCCGCGGCCGAGGGCAGGGCGATGGCGCCGATCGCGCCGATGCCCTCGATGGTCGGGCGCTGTTCGTGGTCGGCCGGGTCGATCGCGCCGCCCGCGGTGGGCACCGGCGGGATCGGCAGCCGCGCGGCCACCGCGGCCAGCCGTGGCACCGACGACAGCAGGATCACCGCGGCCACCAGCACCCCGGCGAACAGCTTGGCCAGCCCCGGATGCCAGAGCAGATAGATCAAACCGGTGACCGCGCCGAACACGCTCAGGGTGATCGCCGCGGCGAAGAGCCCGGCGCCGACCCCGGTGATCCGGTAACCGAGCACCCCGGCCACCAGCAGCACCACACTGCCCAGCAGCACCTGGCCCGCGCCGAGCGGGCCGGGCACGATCAGCGCGCCACCGCCGAACAGCAACAGCAGCGCGTCGAGCGAAAGCCAGTGCGCGGTGACCGGATCGGTGAACTTGCGCGCGGCGATCCCGGCCGCGGCCATGGCCGCGATCCCGGTGCCGAGCAGCGCGAAGGCGGGGACGAGCGGGTCGCTGCTCGAGCGCGAGACCCCGAGCAACACGAGTGCGGCGAGGATCGCGACGGTGGCCAGCACCAGGCCGGTCCAGCGGGCGGCCGAGCCCGACCAGCCACGGAATTCGCCTGCGGTGAGCCGGGATACGGCGTCGATGACATCGTCGAACAGCGCGGGTGACTCCTTGCGGGTCACCGGGCTAAGCACCAGCAGTTCGCCGTCGTAGACCTCGGCCTCGGTGAGTGTGCGGCTCGGCGCGAGCGGGTCCTGGCCGAGCCGGGCCAGGGTCCAGTGCTGGGCGCGCACCGGCGCGGAGTCCTCGTCACCGTCGGGCAGACGCGGGTTGCGCGAGCGGATCAGGGCGACCAGATCGCCGATGAATCCGGCGATCGGCACGGTGGCGGGAAGACCGATATCGAGCTGCGTATCACCCCCGATCACCGAAACTCGGCACAGCTCGGGCTCATTGCCTGACAACGTCGACACCAGTGATGAACTCTCAGTTGTAGCTGACTACTTCCGTTGCGACCACACGGCAGCGTTACCTAATCTAACGGACAGGGCAAACCGGCGCGATCGAAGTCTGAGCCGCCGGATTGAACAGCAGCTGTCCACCAGAGGAAGATTTCGGGGTCCGACACCACATGCCAGACATTCGCCAGGCGCAGCGCGCGTTCGACGCGGGCGTCCTCTCGCTCGGTCTGTCCATCGACGGTCAGGAATCCGCGCGCGACGAGGAGTACGCGAAGCTGGCCTTCCAGCGTGCGACCGAATGGGATTCGTCGATGTGTGACGCGTGGCTGGGCCGCGCGGCCGCGGGCGAGATCACCAAGGAGGTGCTGTTCAATCTGCACCGCACCAGCCTCGATTCGCTCGGCCGTGAACAGCGCAGGCTCGGCCTGGCGCCGCGGGCGATGGCCGGGCGCTTCCTGCCCGGGCTCTACATCGACTATCCGCTGGCCGGGCTCACCGAGATCTGGCTGGCCTGGGCGAGTCAGCTGATCGCCGACAAGGATTACGACCAGGCCGAGCAGGTGCTCGACAAGCTGGCCGAACTGCGCGCCGGGCGCACCGAGGACCCGGATAAACAGATCGACGACCGGATCAGCGCCTACATCCGCGGCATCCTGCACTACAACACCCAGCGCTGGCCGGATGTGATGACGGTGCTGGCCGGTTCGGCGGACTGGAAGGACCCGTACCTGGCCACCGGCGCGAACGTGATGGTCGGCACGGCCTGCGCGCAGCTGGGCCTGTTCGGTGAGGCGATCCGGCGGATGGAACAGGCCGAGGCGGGCCCGATCCCGTCGGCGAAGTTCACCGCCATGTACAACCGCGGCCTGTGCCTGCGGGAATCGGGCAACGAGGCCGAGGCCCAGAAGCTGTTCGAGCAGGTCTACTCCCAGCTCCCCGATTTCGCCGCCAACACCTCGGCCATGCGCGACCGCACCTTCCGCATCGTGATCACCAGCCGCGAGGTGATCGACGCGCGCACCGACAAGTGGGACCCCACGTCGGCGCCGTCGCTGGCCGCGATGGACGAGGCCGCTGCCGAGGACCGCGCCAAGACCGTGCTCGCCGAGGCCCGTGCGCAACTGGACAAGCAGGTGGGCCTGGCCTCGGTGAAGAACCAGGTGGCCAAGCTGCAGTCCTCGGCGCAGCTGGCCAAGATCCGCGCGGGCAAGGGCCTGTCGAGCCAATCGCGCGGCCAGCACCTGGCTTTCACCGGTCCGCCCGGAACCGGCAAGACGACGATCGCGCGCGTGGTCGCCAAGATCTACTGCGGTGTCGGGCTGCTCAAGACCGACAAGGTGGTCGAGGCCAAGCGCGTCGACTTCGTCAGCCAGAATCTCGGTGGCACCGCGATCAAGACCGAGAAGCTCATCGACAGCGCCATGGACGGCGTGCTGTTCATCGACGAGGCCTACACCCTGATCCAGACCGGCCTGTCCGGTGGTGACGCGTTCGGCCGCGAGGCGGTCGACACGCTGCTGGCGCGCATGGAGAACGACCGTGACCGGCTGGTGGTCATCATCGCCGGATACGACGGCGAGATCGACCGCCTGCTCACCGCCAACGACGGTCTGGCCTCGCGCTTCGCCAAGCGTCTGCAATTCCCCTCCTACACCGCCGACGAACTGGGCCGCATCGGCGAGATCGTCGCGGGCGGACGCGATTCCCAGCTCGCGCCGGAGGCACTGACGACGCTGGTGCAGACCTGCCAGTACCTCTACGACCTGGAGAGCACCGATCAGAGCGGGCAGCCGCGCCGCGGGGTGGACCTGGCGGGCAACGGCCGGTTCATCCGCAATGTGATCGAGGCGGCCGAGGAGGAGCGCGAGTTCCGGCTGGCCAATACCGAGGGCATCGACCTGACCGAGGTCGACGACGATGTGCTCATGCGGATCGAGGATGCGGACATGCGGACCGCGCTGAGCGGAATCGTCGCCACGCTCAATGTGGGCAGGGTCCCCGGCCTCGACTGAGCCTGAAACCGCAGGGGCCGTGGGCTATCCGCCCACGGCCTCGCCTACTTGCTGGCGGAGGGCAGCGAATCGTAGCTGGTCAGCGCGTCTTTCGCGGACAGCGTCGGCCCGGGGACCAGCTGGCCGACCACCGACCAGGGCGCGAGCCGCGGGGTGGTGCCGAGGCCGAGCACCGCGGCGGTTGCGGCGTCGGGGATGCCGTAGCGAATGCCGTTGTCGGCCACATAGAACAGCGATTCACGACGAAGGCTACCCGGCTCGGCACCGGTGACCTGCACGTATTCGCCGGTGCTCGGGGGCAGGTAGACCGCGTCCATCCGGTCTCCGGTGCCGTCGGCGCTGGCCAGGGCGACAGGTTTGGCCGCGTCCGGCAGCGGCAGGGTCATCCCGGCCAGCATCGTCACCGTGGCGCGCTCGCCGGGACCGTCCACCGACTTGCCCGGCGCGGCGGCCGCACCCGGGTTCTTGGCCCAGTGCACGCAGGCGACCGGGGCGTCCTCGGCGGACAGGATGCGCGGCGCGCGCTCGGGGAAACCGTCGATCGGCAGGGTGTGCCGGATCGGCATCTGGTCGAGCGCGTCCGGGGCCAGCGCGGCGATCTCGCGCATACCGCGTGAGTCGGCATTGCGCAGCAGGTCGGCGGTGAACTCCGAGACCCGCTGCACGCCGTCGGCCAGCACCACGTACAGGGTTTCCGGGTCGGCGGCCCGCACGCCGCGCACCGAGATGATGCCGCCGATCGGCACATTCGACAGTTTGCCCGGCCCGGGCTCACCCGCGCGGTCGATGGTGGGCACGGCCAGCGGCGGGGCCTGGGTGGTCGCGCCGAGCACCGCGCTGCCCATCGGGCGCGCCTGCTGATCGGTGAGGCCGAGGGTGCGCGAGACCACCGAGTTGGCCGGGTCGATCTCGGCCCTGGTGCCGCGGTGGACGAGGTAGGTCTTGTCGTCGCGGCGCACGAGCAGGGCGTCGTCGTCGGCCGTGACACCGATCCGCTCACCGGTCGCCAGCCCGCCGACGATGGCGGTGGTGGTCCCGCCCGTCGCACCGGACGCGCTGCCGGAGGCCGAGAGCTGGGTGGTCTCGCACAGCGTCCACTGCGAGCTCGCGCCCTGGCCGGAGCCGGGCATGGCCGCGGGGGCGCCGGGGATGCCGAGCAGCGGGCCGCGCGGCAGCGAGCCGAGCTTGTCGTCCTTCACCGATTTCGGGGTCTGCGCGTCACCGGCGATCAACCGGGCCGAAGCCAGGTTGAGCACCGGATGCAGCGTCTTCTCGCCCTCTTTCGCCTCGACGACCACATACATGGCGCCGCTCTGCTTGCCGGTGACGATCAACGCGTCACCGATCGCGCCCTGTGGTTTGAGGAAACCCAGAATCGCCGCGCCCGCCACGATGATCAGCCCGAGCACCGCGCCGACCATCATCGACCGGCTCTGCGAGCGCATCGGATCGTGCAACATGCGCACGTCACGGCGGACCAGCGCGTGGTCGAGCCTGCGCAGCAGAAAACGATAACCATTGACCTGGGCTTTGGTTGTCAGCTGTGCCGGCACAGGAACTCCGTTGCTGCGTTGATCACCATCTCGTCGGACACGGTACCGTAAATCCGGAATTGTCCTTCACCATGAATCGACGGATGCCGAGCAGGGACAACGATTTTGAACAACGAAATGAACGCCGGGCGAACCGGCGGCGACAATGCCTATGACACACTGCGCGATCCGGAATTCTGGTTGTTCCGCATGTATCCGCTGCGGGCCTGTGTGCCGGTCGCGATTCTCGCGGCCGTGGTGGCGTGGGTGGTCCTGGCCACCACCGATTCCGGGTACGGGGCGCTCGGTGCCGCCGCGGCGGTGCTGCTGATCGGGCTGGTCCCGATCCGACGCCGCCCGCCCGCGGTGCGGGTCGAGGGCTGGGTGGCGCGGCGGCTGCGCGCCCGCGCCGACACCCTGGACCGGGCCCCGGCCTTCGATGTCCCGCTGCCCGAGGGCGGCGGCTGCGGCGTGCGCTGGGACGGCGACCTGCTGCTCACCATGCTGCGGATCGACCCACCCCCGGACACCCTCACCCTGCTGCGCCGCGGCGCGCTGAGCGCCGATCAGCTGCTGCCGCTGACCGAGGTCGCCCAGTGCCTGGACCAGTTCGACGTGGAGCTGGTGAGCATCGATGTGATCGCCACCGGCGCGCGCACCGCGGGCACCGGCGCGGCCGCGCACCTCTACGACCGCATCCTCGGCCCCCTGCCCGCCATCGCGCACCGCACCTGCTGGCTGGTGCTGCGGCTGGACCCGGTGGCCAACGCGGCGGCCGTGGACAAGCGCGGCGGCGGCGCCACCGGTGCCCTGCGCACCATGATCATCGCCACCCGCCGCGTCGCCAATCGCCTGGCCACCCAGGGCATCGACGCCGCCGTGCTCACTGCCACCGAGATGAACAGCGCGGTGCGCGAACTCTCGCACGGGTTCGACCCGCTGCGCCTGACCGAGTCCACCCACGGCCTCGAGTCCGAGTTCGGCAGGCACCTGACCCACTACCAGCTCACCGCGCCGATGATCAGCACCGCGGGCCTGGCCGAGATCTGGTCGCTGCCGACGCTGTCGACCACCGTCACCCTGCGCCTGCATCCCGGCGCGCGGCGGGTCGGCCGCGCCGACGACAAGGCGGGCACGGTCGTGCTCAACGCCGTGGTCCGTTTCGATTCCCCCGCCCCCTACGACGAGGTCCCGATCGCCGGACTGCGGGAACTGCCCGGCGGCCAGCGCCGAATCCTGCTCGACGCCTTACCCATCGGCGCCGCCGAGGACCTGGGCGGACGCGACGGCTACCGCGGCACCCTCACCGCCCTCACCGACATCGCCGTCCCCACCACCGGCTGCGGTCAGCTGATCGGCGCCGACGAACGCGGCCAGGGCATCGCCGTGCCGCTCATCGGCGCGGGCACCCGCCATGTCGACGTGATCGGCAATCTCGACCTGGCCCAGCAGGTGGTCCTGCGGGCCACGGCCCTCGGCGCCCACGCGGTGGTCCACACGACCCGCCCCCAGGCCTGGCACTCGATGGTCGCCAATCTGGCCACCCCGCAACTTCTCTCGATCGCGCCACGCGCCGCCGGTGCCACACCCCAGACCCCACCGGGCCCACCACCGGCCCCCGCCGCGCCCTATCCGACGACCACGGTCCTGGTCTTCGACGGCATCGCCCCCACGAGCCATATGGGTGGCGCGACGATCGTCGAGGTACTCGCGACCGAACGCGATCCCGAGGCGATTCCCCCCGACGTCACCCTCGTCCAGGACCCGTACGCCCCCAACAGGATCACCGTCCGAACCGCCACGGGAAGTGCGACGGTTTCGATGGTGACGACTCCCGACGAAATGCACTACATCGGAGAATCCCTGGCGGCCCGCTGAATTCGGTCAGCATGAAACGGGGCGTGACACTGTGCCGAAGGCACAAGTCACGCCCCGTTTTTCATCGCAACCCGAGAGCGCTTCAGCGCTCTCTTTAAAAGTCGGCGAAGCCGTCGCCGACCTTGCCGTCTGCCTCGAGGGCGCGGTTGAGCGCCGACTCGACCTGGGCGGCCAGCTTGTCGAGCTTGTCGAGGGTGTCGGTCAGCTCGGTGGTGACGTTCTTGTGCGCGGTGTCGAAGTTCGCGATCGCGTTGTCACCCTGCAGGTTGTTGCGGAAATCCGAAGCGGCGCCTTCGAGTTCGTCGATCTCGCCCTTCATCTTCCCGCCGTAGGTCTGCAGGTCGCTGAACAGCTCGTTCATCGCCGCGGGATCGTAAAGAATGGTCATGAGCTCAGTTCCTGTTCGTGCGGGTACGCGTCAGAGGTTGGTGTAGGTGCCGCCGCCACCGGAGGCGCCGCCACCGGACAGCCCTGCGCCGTCCATGTTCACCAGGGTCGACTTACCGGTGTTGACGGCTTCGGTGAGCCGGTCGAACTTCTTGTTCAGCGCGTCGGCTTCGTCGTGCCAGGCCTGGGCGACCTTGACGAATTCGTCGGAGGCGTCACCCTTCCAGCCGCGCAGCACGGCCTGGGCCGCGTCGTCGATCTGGCCGACCGACGTGCGCAGGTTGTTGATGGTGCCTTCGAGCTTGGAGACGACGCCGTCTACGCCGCCTGCTTCTACACCTACTGGTCCCTGAGGGGGCATGTGCCGAACCTTTCCTAACTTGATGGTTGAAACGAGAGATGGCTAGTCGGGCCGCCACCCCCCACCGGGAAGCCCCTCGAGGAGCGCACCGACCGCCTGGGTGAGGCGATGGTCGGTGCCCGGCGTGATGGTGGACCACACCTGCCCGTCGGGCGCCGTCATCGGCGCGACGACGATCCGGCCGCGCGCGGTGTCGTACACCGCGACCGCGCCAGGGGCCCGGGTGGTCAGCCCGTCGTGATGGACGGTGGCGACGATCTCGGTGTAGCCGTGACAGCTGCCGAAGGCCGCGCCGAGCACGGTCGCCTGATGCGCGTCGATGCCGAGCGCGTACATCGCGTCCACGTAGTGGGAGGTGGTCTCGGCGGCGTCCAGGCGCGCGGCCAGCTCGTCGGCCGCGACGCTCACGCCCGCCACCTCGGCGGGCGGGCAGGCGGGCAGGGCGGCGAGCAGCAGGCGGGCGAGTTCGCGGTCGGAACCGTCGATGGTGCTGGTGGTGATGTCGAACGCGGCGCCGGTGCGCACGGCGTTGGCGTGGCCCGCGCCGCGGCGGGCCAGGCAGACGCGGCGGCGGTCGTCGTCGCCGTAGCGGCGGGCGACGAGTTCGGCGTCGGGCTGGGCGAGGATGTACAGGGCGTCGGCGAGCCCGGGTTCCACATCGCCGTAGGCGTCGAATATCCCGGTCGCGGTGAGCTCGTCGACCGCGGCGTCGCGGGCCGCGCGCCACGCCTCGAAGGTGTCCTGCTGGGGAGCGACGCCCAGGACCAGCGGCAGGGTCTGCACGCCGAGCCGGTCGGCGACGGCCAGCAGCGAGTCGTTGGTGAGGGTGGTCATGGCCTGCCCTCCGCCCCAGCCGTGGTGGTGCCGGTCTGCGGGGCCGGTCGTTCGGCGACGCCGAGCACGGCGGGCGCGGCCTGGATCTCGCCCTCGGCGACGAGCTGGTCGGATTCCTCGTAGGCGATCCCGGCGCGGGGGAAGGCGCTGCCGCCGCTCTGGCCGCCCGCGCCGGCGCCCACGGCACCGGGGACGATCGGGGCGTGGCCGGTGGGAGTGCTCACCGGGGTGGCCTGCGGTGTCGTGGTGGTGACCGCGGCAGTGGACTGTACGAAAGTCGGTGCGCGGTACGCGGTTTGCACGGGCGCGGGCATCCCGGGCAGCATGCCGAGCCCTGCCGTGCCGAGGCCCGGCAGGACGCCGGTGGCGGGCGCGCCGGGAGGTGTGGTCTCGGCCGCTTGTTCGCCTGTCAGCGCGGCTTCCGGTGCGATGGACGGCGGCGGGGCGTGCAGCCAGGGGGTGGCCAGGGGTTCGGTGGCGGCCTCGTAGCTGCGCATCACCCGGGAGGCGACGGCTTTGGCCACGTCGGCCTCGGTATCGGTCTGCGCGGCAATGGCTTTGATCGGCGCGCCGAGCGCGGTACCGACCTGTTCGAGGGCCTGCTGCATCGCGGTGATGGCGGCGATGTCGGCGGTGGCGGGCATGGCCAGGGCCGCCACCTCGTAGGCGAGGACCTGGGCTTGCAGGCGCGCGGCATTGGCGGTCGCGGCGGCGGCCGTCTCGATGAGCCATTCGCGCAGCGTCGAGATGCGTTCCCACACTTGTTCACTGCGCCCGGAGGTCCAGGAACCGCGCAGGGTGTGCAGCACCTGCTCGTAGTCGAGCACGGCCGCGCCGAAGGCCGCGGCGAGCCGCGTCCAGGCGGCGGCCGCGTCGGCCATCGGCATCGGACCCGCACCGGAGGTGAGGTCGGTGGCGAGCTTCTCGGGCTCGCGCGCCTCCCACACCACTCCGGTGAAGCCGGGCTGCGGTGGTTCGATCATCGTCCGGTGAAGCCGCTGGTGTTGTCGGTCTCCATCTGGTCGAACTCGCTGACCTGCGCGCGCAGGGTCGCGGCCAGCTTGCTCATCTCGTGCGCACCGGCCTCGGCGCCGGTCAGGTAGTCCTGGGCCACGCCGTTGGCGGTGGTCGCCGCCCGCGCGGACACCTCGTCGGTCCCCGCCGGTGCCACCTGCAGGGTGGGGGCGAGCGCGCTCAGTTCCGTGGTGAGCCGCTCGGCGATGCCGTCCAGGGCGGCCGCGGCCTTGCTCGCGGCGGTCGCGTCGAATTCGAAGCTGTTGGTCATGTGCCACTCCTGTCGTGCTGATCCCGCGTCACAGTGAGAGTTCTTTGTCCGGTGGCGCTTCGGTGGTCACCGTCTCGGCGGCACCCACCACGGGTGTCGCCACCCCGGCGATCGGGCCGACGACCTCGTCGCCGTGGTTACCGGTCACCAGTTGCGAATGCACGGCCTCGTTGCCGCCCCCGTCGACCGCGCGCGCCAGCGGAGCGCCCGCGCCCGCCGCGCCACCCATCGGCATGTAGCCCGGTGAACCACTGGCCGCGGCCGTGGTCGTGGCGGCGCCGCCGGAGGTGGTGCTCCCGCCCGCTCCGCCGAACGCGCCGGTGCTGGTCAGCCCGCCCGCGCGCCCGCCCTGCCACGGGCTCAGCGGCGTGGCGGCCGCGCCCGCGGCGCCGATCGCGCCGACACCACCGATCGCGCCGCCGCCACCGCCACCACCGCTCGCACCGGTGAGCGCGTCGGCGGATTCCTCGGCGGTGAGCGCGGCGTCGGTGCCGGTCGTGTCGGTGGTCGTGGTGCTGGTGGACAGCGAACTCACCTGCTCGGCCAGCGTGCCGATCGAGGACACCGCGGTGCTCGCGGTGCTGATCAGCGGCGAGATCAAGCTCATCAGCTGACTCAGCGACTCGCTGCTCGCGTCGACCCCGCTGGGCGCGTTGGTGACCTCGACCTTCTCCCCCGCCTGCGCCATCTCGCCACTGCGCGCGACCATCTCGGCCTTGGTCTCGGCGGTGATCGCCAAGCCCTCGGCCATCGCCTCCATGGTCGCCGCGACCAGCACCGCCTGCCCGCCCGGCGTCGCCGCGTAGAGCGGGGCCAGCGCCAGCGTCGCCGAGTAGCGCGCGATCACCGCGGCCATCTTGGCGCCGCCGACGGCCACATTGCCCGCCGCGTGGGTGAGCACCGCCTTCTCCTGGGTGCTCTGCGCGGCCAACTTCGCGCCGTCGGACTGGGCCGCGGTCGCCTTGTTGGTGGCCTCCATCGCCGCGGCGCTCTGCCACAGCTGCATCACCGTCTGCAACGCGGTCGACCCGAGCGACATCGCGGTCTGCAACCCCGAGGTGATGGCCGAGAGCGCGTCGACCGGATTGGTCGAGGTGCCCGTGTCGGAGGTGGTTCCGCCGCCGAGGGACCCCGTGCCGAAGGCCGAGGCCAGCTGGGTGAGCGGCTGCATGAGCGCGCTCAGGTCGAGCGTCGGCAGCGGTGGCATGTCCGGCAGCTGGATGAACTCCGGCAGCGCGGGCAGCTGCGGCAGCCCCATCGTGCCGAGCACCTGGCTCACCGGCTGATCCAGCATCGGCGCCAGCGAACTTCCGCGCAGCAGCTCGAGCACGGTCGGATCGACCGGCACCGCCGCGCTTCCCCCGGGATTCGTCATGACTACCGATCGACCGCGGCGATGCCCAGCTTGGACGCTCCGTCGGCGCCCTCGTAGGTGGCCGCGGCCTGGGTGGCGGTGAGCGCGGTCCCCGCGTGCACCGCGGCAAGCTCGGCCACCGAAGTGAGGTGATTGGCCTGCGCGTAGGCGAACGACAGCAGGAACTCCTGGCCGATCAGGCCGAACACCGGCACCGCGGCGGCCATCGTGGCCGCCTGGTCCACCGCGCCCGCCTGGGCCACCCCCGCCGCCATGGTGGCCGACGCACCCGCGTACGCGCGAACCGCTTCGGGAACTACCGCAACGTGATTCATGGCTATCGTCCAATCTCGAAACAGCCCATGGTGTTTCGTTACTCTATCTACCCGCTGGAAACCTGCACCATGCATATCGAGGGTGAAGTTCAGCTGAACCTCACGTGCCCGCCCGGTTGAAAGCGCTGACCAGCTCGGCGCGTTCGCCGAGCGCGCGATGCGCGGCGGCCCGTGCCGTCTCGACCAGAACGCGCTCGAAATCGGCGGGCGAGAGCTTGCCGACCGCCGCCGTGAATTCCAGCCCGACCAGCGCGCCCGCGCCGTCGACGGTGGCGGTCACCGCGCCGTCGGGCGAGGTCTCCTGCGCCCTGATGTCCTGGGTCGCCTCGTTCAGGTCCTGCAGCCGGTAGAGCTGCCCCTGCACCTTGGCGATCAGTTCGTCCATGGTCTCGACCATCGCCCCCTCCTCTCTGCTCGTCGGCTCGTCAGATCGAGCGCAGCCAGCTCTGCGGCTCGGTGTCGTATTCCTGCTCCTCGACGATCTCCGCCGCCGCCACCTCGGCCGCGGTCGGCAGCCCCGTCGCCGCCAGCAGCGCCGGGTCGAACCCGGCCTCCGCCAGCTGATTCCGCCGCGCCAGCCCCGCCCGCTTGGCCGATTTCCGGCACAGCCGCAGGATCTCGGCGGCCAGTTCGGCGGGGTCGCGCCGCAACTGATCGGCGTCCACGGTGACACCCACCGGCAGCCCCTGCTCGGTGGTGCGCACGGAGATCGCGCCGGTGAGCGAGGCCGCGGTGAACTCGGTCGGGAACTGATCCATCGCGTTACGCCCGATCATCTCGGATGGCTCTGACAACTTCGGCGATCTGGCCGTTGACCAGCGAGACCAGCCTGCGCCGATCGGCGCCCACGGCCACCCGCGGTGAGCCCGGCACCAGCACGTAGCGGCCGTCGTCGGTCAGGTCGCGCCAGCCCAGTCGCAGCCGCACGACCCCGCGCGGCCCGAACCGCGACCAGCCCTGTTCGATATCGATGAAGCCGTCACGATCCAGGGCAGCCCGCTGGAAGGTCAGGGTCTGTACCGCGGCGTCGTCGTCGTAGTGCTGCACCAGCGAGCGGCCGTAGCTGTGGTCGAGTTCCTCGTCGGTGGGCTCGTCGAGCCGGATCTCCTGGCCGCGGCCCGCGGGCGCGGCGGGCAGCTGATCGGCGATCACGTCGCCGAGGGTGAGCGCGCCGTGGCGGGTGATCTCGAAACCGTCGGCGTGATAGAGGGTCCGGCCGGGCCGCTGCCTCACCAGGTAGCCGACCTCGCCCTTGCGCACCGCGAGCATGCGCACCGACCAGGCCGGGTCGGTGAGGCGGGCACCGCCGCCGTAGCCGCGCACGATCACGCGCAGATCGGGCTGGGTGAGCACGTCGAGGAGTTCGTCCAGCTCGTGGCCGTACCGCTGTTTGATCTCGATCCAGGTCTGCCTGCGGGCGAACTCGGCCTCCTCGGCGTCGGCGGGCTCGCTGGTGTGGATGAACGGTTCGGGCATGTACTCGGCTTCCAGGCCGGTCCACAGCGCCTCGAACTCGTCGCCGGTGAATTCCCAGGTGGGCGTCACTGTTCCACCACCGGACGCGCGACGATCGGCGCGTCACCGAGCGCTTCGTCGAGGTGTGCGGTCGAGTCGAGGTAGTCGGCGCGCTTGTGTTCCTTCTGCTGGCCCTGTCCACCCGCGCCCGCGCCACCCATCGGCGCCATCGGCATGCCGCCCATGGGCGAACCCGCGGTGGACGCGAGGCCCGCGCGCACGGCCGACTCCGCGCCGGTGGCGACCGAGGCGCGCGGGAACAGTTTCGAGGCACTGTCCAGGCTCGGCGAGAGACCGCCGGGTCCCGCGCCCGCGCCACCGGCACCCGATCCGCCGCCGCCACCGCCGCCCTTGCTCGCCGCGCTGAGGGCCTTCTTGGCCTGGTCCTGCAGCGAGCTGAGCGCGGCCGAGGTCGGGATGCCGGCCAGCGAGCTCTGGTCGGCGGCGGAACTGGCCTGGTCCAGCGCGGACTGCGCGGCCGAACTCGCCTGTTCCAGCGCCGATTGCGCGGCGGAGGTCAGCTGATCGGCCGACGACGAACCGCTCGAGCTACTACCGCCGTTGTCGCCGGTGCCCCCGTTCTGGGTGCCGCCGTCCTTGCCCTTACCGGCGCCGGACTCCTGCTGTTGCAGCTGGGACAGGACCTTGTCGAACGCCCCGAGCGCCGAGCCCGTGCTGCCGCCCGAACCCGAACCCGAACCCGAGCCCGCACCCGATCCGGAGCCCGAACCCGAGCCCGACCCACTGCCGCTGCCGTTCCCGTTGCCACTGCCGTCACCGGTGGTAGGCGCCGTCGGCTCGGGCAGCGTGGCGATATGGCTGGTGGTGCTGTTGACCCCCGGCACATAGACATTCCACATCACCTGACGGCCGTTCTTGGCGCAGTTCTCCTTGTCGGTCTGCGCCTGTGTGCCATTGGGATCGGAGTAGCAGCGCGGCAGCATCAGCGCCGTCGCCAGCTGCCGCGAGGTGGCATCGAGCCACACCACCGAGTACTCGAGCGCCGACTTCACCTGCTCGACCTGATCCACCAGCACGCCGTTGCCGTCGTGATAGGCCGACATCGCCGACATGGCCTTGGTGGCGCCACCGGGACTGGTCCAGCTCTTCTTGCTGGCCTGCACCTTGGCGTTCAGGTCGTCGAACCCGGTCTTCAGCGAGGAGGCCAGCGTGCCCCAGAACACCGCGTTGTGCGCGATATTGCCCGGCGAGGTCGCCAGCGAGGCCCGGATCGTCTGGAGCTGGTCGTAGGTGAACCCGCTCGGGCTCTCGGCTTTCATGCCCGCCGGGTCGAAGGTCTTGCCGTCGGCCAGGTTCTTGGGCAGGGTGACGGCGGTGCCCGCTTCGGGCAGCAGCCCGGTGGTGGGCGGCGGCGGGGGCAGCTTCATGCCCTCGGTCTTGCTCTTCTCGATCTCGGTGCGCAGCTGGTTCATGTCGACCGAGCTGTCGGATTCGGCGCCCTTGTAGTGGCGTGCCGCGTCCAGGAAGGTGTTGCCGACGTCGTCGAGCACCGTTTCGTGTTTGCCGAGAATGGTTTTCAGCTGATCGGCTTTGGCCTCGAACTGCTTGGACAGCTGCTTGCCCGACTCCAGCGAGGAGAAGTCCACCAGCTCGGCCACCGTATCGACCGACATCTTCACCGTGTTGACCCAGTACCGCGCGTTGGTGGCGGCCTCGACCAGGGCAGGCAACGCCGAAGGCTCGAGCATCAGCGTGCCGTCCGCTGCCGCCGAACGCAGACCCGACCACTGTTGCTGCGCAGATGGTCCCGTCATGAAGTAGGCCCTCCCAGTCCGTACCGGCGTCGCCGGGCGCCTCGCCGGGCACCGCCATCACGACACCGCCGATTCGCACAGCTCGTTATCAATTCTAAGGGTTGCCGGATGAATCCCGCATGTACAGCGGCGATCTCACCGGTGACCGTGCGGCGACCATCCACCGCCACGGCACGGTCACCAGCCGGAGTCGGTCGCGGTGCGCGGACGGGCGACGGCGCCGTCATCGGGCAGGGCCGAACCGGCTTCCCGCTCCGGCGAATTGGGCGGTGCCAGCGACGCCTCGACGGGCTGCGGAATCGCGAATCCGTCCATGTCGTCGACCAATTCGGTGATCTTGGGCAGCCGGGCGCGTTCGCGCTGCAACGGCGCCATCAATTCCTGGGTGCGCCGCCCCACCTCGACCGCGGCCTGCTGCGCGGCCTCGGTGACGGCCTTGGCGATCTCGGTGTAGGTGAGGTCGTCGATGTCGGGGGTGAACTTCGTCTCGATCACTTTGTAATCGGCGTTGACGGTCACCGTGACCCGCTTGCGCACGGTGGCGCTGGCGACGATCTGCGCGCGGTCCCGCTGCACCTGCGCGATCGCCCGCATCTGCTCCTGGACGGTCTCGAGAATGTCCGCCATCTGTGCCTTGGCGTGCTCGTTGGCCATACCGTTCTCCCTTCGGTCAGCGAGCACACCACACCTGCCCCGGCCTCGCAACAGCGCGGCGGGGCTTACCCTTTCGCGAGCCCCGCGGTGTGTGTGCCGGTGAGCCCGGCCAGTGTCAGCTCGAACCAGGCCGCGTCGACATGGTAGGCGTCCGCGGGAAAGACCCGGGTGAAGGTGTCCCTGGCGACGGCGGCCCGCTCGGCGGACTCGACCAGGCCGAGCACGGCGGCGCGGCGTTGTTCGGGCGCCGTGTCGCCGAGCAGCCCGGTCAGCACCCGCACCACGGTCGCGGTGTCCCACATGCCCGGCACCGCGGCGGCGACCGCGTCGGCACCGGGCGAGGCGCCGCGATACCAGCGACCGCCCTCCCACCAGTAGCAGAAGGTGAGCAGCCCGTTGTCGGCCCGGCGGTTGATCACCGGGGCGGCCACCCAGTCCGGCGCACCGAGATACAGCTGCGGTGCGGGCGCGTCACGGTTGTAGACGGCGTCGAGTTCCGGTGCGTCCCAGACCCCGCCGGACAGGACCGCCCGATCACCGGGCAGCAGGCACAGCGTCGAACCACTGAACGACGACCCCTCGAAGACATGGAACGCGGGGGTCACCCGCGGACCCCACTTGGAGCCGACGGCGACGAAGGCCGCGGCGATCAGCGCCCACCGGCGGGCCATCGGTTCCAGGGCGGGGAACTCCACGTCCGGTGCCGAGCCGACCGCGTGCCTGCCCGCGGCGATGTCGGCGCGCGCCTGCTCGGCGGCGGCCACCGGGCCCCGGATCTGGCGGTCGCCGTGACCGATGTAGGCGGCCAGCCAGACCGGCAGCCGCTCGCGCGGGTAGATCTCGATATCGGTGCGGTACACCGTCGGCGGGAACAGCTGGTCGTCGGGGAAGGGCTCGTCGCCGTAGTCGTAGTCGACATCCATCCGGCCCGCGTTGGTGAGCGTGAGCAGGTAGCGCCACCACGGGCCGTCCCCCAGCGAGGCGGACAGGTGCCGGTGCTCTCGCAGCAGATCGAGCAGGTCCGGGCTCGGGAACACCCGCGCGAACCGGTCCTGTTCGTCGTGGAAGACGATCATCGACACCTCGGCCGCCGCTGTCATCGCGAACGACGCCTCGACCTTCGTCCACCCCGGCGGCCCGAGCGCCGCCACCGTTTTCGCGATGCGGTGGCTCAGCGCGGCGGCCTGTTCGGTCACGCCGTTCTCGGCCACCGCCGTGGTGAGCGTGAACCCGACATCCGGCTCGCCGGTCAGCTCCTCAGCCAATGCACACTCCTTGCCTAGTCCCGGCTCCGGTCGTACTGCGCGATCAGGGCGCCGGTCTCGTCCCATCGCCGCCGGGTGAGCAGCGCGCCGTCCGGGGCGAAGACGGTTTCCTCTTTGCGGGCCCCGGTCGGGAACCACTCACGCCAGGTACCCACCTGACGGCGGTCGGCGTATTCGCCGGTGTAGCGCGGGGTTCCGTCGAGGTACCAGCCCCGGACGGGCCCGTCGGGATAGCCGTCGGTGTAGCCGGCGACCTCGGTGATCGGGCTGCTCGGCGCGGCGCGGCGGAATTCCTGACCGGTGAACGGTTCGTCACCGCGGTAGCGGCGTTGTTCCTCTTCGTCCCAGCGCAATTCCTCGGCGGGGACGGCCGTCGCGGCGACGCCCTTGCGGGTGCGCTCGTCGGAGTATTCGACCAGTTCGCCCGCCGGGTCCCACACCGAGTGGGTCAGCAGCACGCCGTCGATGTCGTAGACGTCCTCGAGCCGGCGCGTGCCGTCGGGATACCACTCCTGCCAGGTGCCGACGGGGCGGTTGCGGTAGAACTCGCCGTTGTAGCGCATGGTGCCATCGGGATACCAGCCGGTCCAGTCGCCGTCGCGTTCGCCGGCGTCGTAGCTCCAGTACTCGCGCCAGGTGCCGTCGGGATAGGACTGGGTCACCGCGCCGCTGTAGGGCTCACCCCGATACGACAGGGTGCCGGTCGCCGGGTCGATCACCACATCCGGATCGTCCGGTTCGATCGGATCGTCACTCACCTGGAAAACCTCTCCGATCGGTCAGGCTCGGTCGCTGAAGATTGTCATCCGGCTCGCCGGATCGGCCACCACGTTACGGACCAGCAGGCCGAGGTCCAGTTCCGGTGGCAGGGCACCGTAGATCAGCTCACCCATCGGCCGCCCACCCACCGCGACGCTGAACCGCGTCATCCGCTGCGGCGAACGCTCCCACCCCACCTGCGCCCCATAGGTGACATCGATCGCCTGACCACCGACCTGCACCAGCAACCGGTCGGCGAGCCGATAGAAGATCACCGTCACCCCACCGAGATCGGCGTACAGCCCGTGCGCACCGTGCTGCCCCGGCGCCGCGGGCCGCAACGCCCCCGACCGCGGGTCGAACTCGGCAGGCACACCCCCGCCATACGCCCGCACCAGCAACACAACCGGCTCGACCGGCGCCCGATACTCCGGCCGATAAGCCCGTCGCTCACTCCCCTGCCCACCCCCCGGCGGCATCACCGGCGGCGGATACATCGGCCCACCCTGGCCCCCACCCGACCCGGAACCCTGCTGCCCACCTGACACGGCCCCGTGCCCACCCGGTACGGAACCCGTCTGCCCACTCGGCCCGTACAGCTCACCCGATCCGAGTGCATGCGGCTGGCTGCCCGGCGGATACGACTGACCGTTCCCGGGCGCGTAAGCCTGGCCGGACCCCAGCGGCTGCCCCTGGCCAGCCCCGGTCCCGTAAGGCTGGCCGTTCCCAGGCAACTGGGCCTGACCATCCCCGGGCGTGAAATTCTGACCGGGCACCGGCGGCTGGAGCTGACCGGTCCCGGCCCCGTAAGGCTGACCGTTCCCAGGCGGCTGGGCCTGACCATCCCCGGGCACGGAGTTCTGACCCGGCGCCGGCGGCTGGAGCTGACCGGTCCCGTAAGGCTGACCGTTTCCAGACGACGGGGCGTGAGCATCCCCGGGCACGGAGTTCTGACCGGGCACCGGCGGCTGAACCGCACCGGTGCCGGTTCCGTAAGGCTGGCCGTTCCCCGGTGCGTACGGGTCACCGGAGCCCGGCGAATACGGCTGACCGTTCCCGGGCGAGAAGGACTGGCCGTCCGCCGGGGCATGCGGATGACCGGTGCCCGGCATGAACGGCCCAGCGTTTCCGGGCTGGTACGGCTGACCGTTCCCAGGTGGATACGGCTGACCACCATCCGGTTGGTAAGGCATGCCCGGTCCCGGCTGAGTCACCCACGGCGGGAGCGACGGCATGACACGACCACCGTCGGGCGGAGTCGGTCGATCAGGCCATGACGGCACCGGAGACCCACTCGCTGACGGCTCGCTCGGTACCGCGCCCGGCGGGACCGTAAGCCCTGGCAGCACAACAGATTCCGACGGCGCGGATGGCACCGGAAGCCCTGATGGATTCGTCGGCCACGGCTCGACCGGCAGGGGACCTGGAGTCCCCGGCGGAACCGGAATACGGGGCGGCACAGTCGGTTCTGTCGGCCACGGCGGCGCAGGCGCAGTCGGTCCGCCCGGCGGCACAGGGGGCCATGGAGCGGTCGGTGGATCCGACGGCGCGGGCGACCATGGCGGAACCGGCGGGCCCGACGGCACAGGCGGAAGCGATGGGTCCGACGGCACAGGCGGCGTGGGGCCACCCGGCGGAACAGGAGGCCATGAAGGTATCGGTGGGTCCACCGGGTCAGGTGACCGCGGCGGGACCGTCGGGTCCGTCGGCACGGGAGGCCATGGCGGAACCGGCGGATCCGACGGCACAGGCGGGTCCGACGGCACGGGAGGCTGCGGGGTCGGGTCCGACGGCGCAGGCGGCCACGGCGGACTCGGCGGATCCGAGGCCTCAGGCGGCCACGGCGGAACCGGTGGGTCCGTGGGCACAGGGGGTCGCGGCGGGACCGGCGGATCCGAGGGCACAGGCGGCCACGGCGGAACTGGCGGAACCGAGGGCACAGGGGGTCGCGGCGGGATCGGTGGGTCCGCTGGTGCGGGGGGCTGTGGTGGGGTCGGCGGTTCCGGCGGGGTGGGAGGGTTCGGCGGAGCGGGAGGACGTGGTGGGTCGGGGGTCTCCGGTGGGCGGGGCGGGTCCTGGGGGCCCGGTGGGGGTAGGGGCGGGTGGGGAGGGTGTGGTGGGTCGTGGGGTTGTGGGGTCAGGTCCAGTGGGGGGACCGGCCATTCGACGGCGTCGAAACGCGGTACGTCGAGGTCCACCTCGTATTCGTGCGGGGGGTGCGGGATGTGGGAGCGCAGGGACGAGCCCGGCAGATGACGAGGCGCACCGGGGTGGTCCCCGTCCGGGGATCGGGGTGGGAGCGTCGGTCCGCCCGGGTCGAAGCCCTTGTCCGGGCTTCCACCGTCCGGATCGGCATCCGAGCCGTCGGACCCGTCCGGATCGCCGCGGTCGACATCGGCCGGATCGGCAGGATGCCGCGACTCCTCGGCGGGCCCGCCCTCCTGATCGGATCGGCCGGACCCGCGCGATTCATCTTCACCGGCAACAGGATCCGGGTCCACCGAAGGTCGGCGCAACGACCCATCACCCGCGTTCGCGGAGTCGAGACCCGTTGCAGGCAGACCCTTCTCGACGGGTCCGCGATTCATCGGAATACCGGGGTCACCAGGGTCCGTGACCGGGTTGAGTACGGAAGGATCACCGACCACGACATCCGGGGCACTGTGCGGTGGGCGAGGCGATTCGGTAGCGGGACGATCGGCGCCCCCGGGTTCCTCGTCCGAGGCAGCGGGCACATCGTGCGAACGATCCACGGATCGAGTTCCGTCATCCCCCTCGCCCTTCGGACCGGCAGGCAATTCCGGACGCACCGGCGCACCCGGCACAGCGGGAGTCGACGGCGCGGGCGTCGGCGCGCCATCCGGGTTCGACCGGGTCACATCATCCGACCCGTCGACCTGGGCGGGCGTTTCCGGCGCGCCGAGTTCGGGGTCGGTGACGAACGGTTCGTCGAGCAATGCGCGCAGGCGGGCGATATCGGTGGCGCGGCGGCGGATCTCGTCGCGGATCTGTTCGTGGACCTCGGCGAGGCGGTCCAGGGTGAGGCGTTCGTGTTTGTCGATGCGACCGTCGCGGAACCAGTCGTAGACCTTCGCGATCTTCTCGTCGTCGGCGTCGGTGAGGTCGGCACCGAGCAGGCGGGCGTGGTCGCGGCTCGGGCCGGGGACGGCGTCGGTGGGTGCGGCGGGCCGGGGCGAGCGGTCGCCGATGGCGTCGGCGCCCACTTCGCGCAGGAAGTCGAGGGCGTCGCGGGGGTGGACCGGCGGGTCGTCGCCGATCGCGCGCGGGTCGGTGGCCGGGTCGTAGACCAGGTCTTCGGCGTAGGGGTCGACCTTCGCCAGCGCCCGCACGTAGTCGGCGAGCGGACCGGTGAGATCGTCGAGGTCACCGCGCGCGGCCCGGTTCGACACCGCCTCGGCCAGGATCGCGGCGTCCAGCGGCAGCCCGCCACGCGGGAATCCGAGATGCGGGGCGAGCGCGTCCCGCGCGGCGTCGACCGCGGCCGGGTCCAGGGCGCGCAGCAGCTTCGCGTACTCGGTGAGGTCCTTGGCGCGCTGGCGGTGCAGTTCCACCCGGGTCGCCGGATCGGCGAGCCCCTCGGCCACCACCTGCGGACTCAGCTCACCCGGGTCGACACCGAGCCGCAGCGCCAGCGCGCTGCGCGCATTGTGCAGGGCGTTGAAGTTGTCGACGGCGTCGACGCTGAGCGCGTAGTCGACGAGCCCCTCGAGCTGCCTGGCCCGCACCTGGTTGGCGCGGTCCAGCTCGGCGAGCAGATCGTTCAACTGCCCCGGCGAGAGAGTCGACGGATCGTCGATCGCGAGCCGCCGCGCGACCTCGGCGATCTCGCCCCGCACCTCGGCGAGCGAACGCGGCTCCGGGACAGCACTGTTCGCCTCGTCGACGACAGCGGGCGGTCCGGCCTCGGGCACGGTGTCCCGCGTGGGCACCTCGACCATCCGCCACTGCCCCGCCCCGTCGCGCACCATCGTCGCGTCGACGGTGCGCCCATCCACCTCCCCACGCAGCTGACGCACCTGCGGCGCCTCGACCTCCGCGACCCGCACCCGCCCGTGCTCGTCGATCCCGACGATCCTGATCCGGATGTCGATCTCGCCCCGGTTGAGCCGATCGATGAAGTCCGCGGCGGCCGCGGCGAGTGCCCGCGCCAGCGCCGCTTCGTGCCCGGCCCCGGTGTCGACGATCGCGATCGTGCCGTTCTCCGGATCGAGCACGAGCCGGTCCCCGGAGTCGCGGTCGAGGAAATCGGCTGTCCGCCGGGCGAATTCGTCGAACAGCCCGGCATTGCGGTCCAGCTGGTCACGCAGCTTCGCGATCTCGGCGTCGAGGTTCCCGACCAGCGCCGTGAGATCAGCGGCCGCCAGATGCGCCCAGGTGGACCGTTCGTCGCGCAGGCCCGCGCGGCGCAGGGCGTCGTCGAAGATCCGGCGCGCGTCCTCGGCGTGGACGGTAGGTGAGCCGTCGTCGCTCAGATCCGGCCAGAGATCGACCCATTCGCCGCCGTTGTTCACCCCGCGCCAGTTCAGCATGTCGAAGCTGAACTGCTCGCCCCTGGCCGCGACGACTTCCTTGAGGTAGGCGCCCAGCGGATCGTTGCTGAAGAAATTGGCGGGCCGGAACGGGATGTCGGCGTGTTCGGCGTTGAACAACCGCGCCGCGGCTTCCAGCGCCTGGATCACCCCGTCGCGACGCAGCAACCGGTACTGCGCCTCGGCGAGGGCCTTGCGCAGACCCTCCTCGCTGAAATCGGTGATCCGCAGGCCGATTTCGGCGGCGAGCGCGTCGAGCACGGTGGCGTCGGCGAGGCGCTGGTCGACCGCGTCGACCACCTCGCGCAGCCACGGCGGCAGTGGCTCATCCGGCGGGGGTGTCCGCTCGGGTTCGGCGGAAACTCGCTGCTGCTCAGCAGGTTCCGTGAGCTCGTCGGCGGCGCGGTCGGCGAGTTCCTCCGGAGTGAGGCTCTCCGGTTCGAGCAGGTGCTCGAGCCCGGCGTCGCGCAGTTCCTGTTCGATCCGGCGACGCAGTTCCGGATCGGCGTCGGAGATCCACGGCTTGTACTCGGTGCCGTCGAGATTGCGCAGCGGCAGGAACTCGCCCGCCTGATCGGCGATCCGCGCGGACAGATGCCGCAGAATCGGCACCAGCTCCCGCTTGCGCCACATCTCGATGCTCTCTTTGAGGATGCGCACCGGATTGAACTTGACCTGCAACTGGTCGTATTCGCCGCCGGGCACCCCGGGTGTCGCGTCCTTCTCCGAGGTCAGCGGCAGCCCGGCGCCGTGCCCGAGCATGGACTGGCCCGCGCTGTCGAGGCTGGAGCCCGACGGGTACTTCGGGTTCTCGCCGTGGAAGCCGCGATTCACCAGGCGATCCCAGAGCTTGCGCAGCCAGTTCTTCTTCGGTGCCACCTCGACCGGAGCATCGGCAGGCCGGAACGGCCGCGGTTCGCGGTGCGCGAGCGGTTCGAGATGCCAGGCGTCGGGCCCGTCGGCCACCAGCCGCACCAGCATCTTGTCACCGTCGACATCCAGCGACAGGACCCGGTCGTCGAGCTGGTGGCGCACCATCTGATACAGGTGCGCCATGTCCCCGGCATCACGCGCCACCCCCGACCGCAACCGGAGGATGTCGTCGGCGGCGCGGACGAGACCGGGATCGGCGGGCAGTCCCAGCCGGGCGGCCCAGCGCCGCGCGACGGCCTCGCGCAGTGCCCGCTGCTGCGGATCGGTGGCGGCCTCGGCGTGCCGGACCGCCGCGGCGAACGCCTCGACCGCGCCCGCCCGCAACACCTGGCGGTAGCGCGCGGCGTCGAGGGCACCGGGGTCGGTGAGGTCCACCCCGAACCTGGCGGCCAGGCGATCCATCGCCTGCTGCGCGGGCTCGAGCCGGGGTCCACCCGGCTGCCGCGCCCCGTCTTCCGGCGGCAGGATCGCGGACGGACGCAAGGGCGTGGCCTGCGGGTTCGGCTCCGGTTCGGCGCCGAGCGCCGGGCGGGCGTCATCGAGTCCGGCCAACCGCAGGTCCTCGGCCAGCTCGGCGCGCACGCGCGGATCGCCCTCGACCCGCCAGTGATCGAGCCCGTCCTGCAATTCGTCCAGGTCGAGCGGCTCGTAGTCGTCCGGATACCGCATGGGCTTGCCGAGCTCGGCATCGGAATCCAGGGCCCGGTCGAGGAATCCGCGCGCCCGCGCCATGTCGGCGATCTCGGCGAGCGCACCGAGCGGATCACGCTGACCGGTCAGCGCGTCGCCGAGACCGAGCGCCTCGGCGAGTATCCGGACCTGCTCGGCCTGGTCGGGGGTGAGCGGTGGCGTGCCCGCGGTGGTCGAGGGCGGCAGGTCGCTCAGTTCCTGAAGGAACCGATGGACGTCGTTGAGGAAATCCCGGCGCTGGTAGGCGCGTTGGGGCACGTCGCCCGCGCCGTCGGTGACCGGCTGATCCGGCCCGTCGGCGGCGGGGACGGCCAGTTCGGCGGGCGCCTTGGGCAGGCCCGAGCCCAGCGGTGACGAATTGCGTGACGGCTCTTCGGGTTCCGGGCTCGGCGCGCTCGGCGGCCGGGAGGGCGGCTTCGACGGCGGCCCACCCGGATCGGCAGGAAGGGGCGGCTCTCCCGAATCGTCGTCCCCACGGGACCGGCCGTCACCGCTGTCGCCGTCACCCGCGACACTCTTGCCACGGTCTCCGGTCCCACCATCGCCGGTCCTACTGTCGCCGTTGGTGCCGTCTCGGTCTCCCCCCGGAGGCGCGGCAGCGGGATCGTCCGCGCGCTGATTCGCGGCCTCCCCGGCCAGTTCCTCGAATCGGCGGGCGATGTCGGCCTGCGCGGCATCGAGTTCCCGCTGGGCCCGCAGGTGCGACTGCTGGGCCGCGAGATCGTCATCGACGCCGTCTAGGGCGCGCATCGTCTCGTCCAGCGCCGCGTCGGCCCGGTCCGCCCGGCGCTCATCGGCCTGATCGGCCAGCCTGTTCTGCCGGTCGACGGCCTCATCGATCCTGGTCAGCGGGTCGACCCGCTCGCCCGGCCCGACCAGATCGTCCAGTGTCGGCAGGGGCTCGGCGAGCTCGTCGGCGACCCGATCGAGCTTGCGCAGGGTCTCGTCGAGCTTCGCCTCGGCCCGCTCGTCGAGTTCCCCGCCACGCTCGGGCGGCACATCGGTAGCCGACCGCGGATCCGGACCACCGTGGATCGTCCGCGGCCCGGCGGCAGACCCACCGGCAGCTGGCTCACCATCGGCTGGCTCACCATCGGCTGGCCCACCATCGGCTGGCCCACCGGCAGCTGGCCCACCATCGGCAGGCCCACCGGCAGCTGGCCCACCATCGGCAGGCCCACCGGCAGCTGGCCCACCATCGGCAGGCCC
>NZ_JBSGDP010000022.1:0-25756 GCF_053602435.1 Nocardia sp. NPDC004415 | reverse complement strand
AGGCCCACCGGCAGCTGGCCCACCATCGGCAGGCCCACCGGCAGCTGGCCCACCATCGGCAGGCCCACCGGCAGCTGGCCCACCATCGGCAGGCCCTCCATCGATGGACTCGGGCCCCGGGCCCAGCTCGCCCGGCTCACGCCCGGGATGTTCCCTGACGGGCGGCCCGGCGGGCAGGTCCGCCACCGGCCGGTAGAACTCGTCGGCCAGCTCCGCCAGCCGCCGGATCTGCTCGGTCCTGGTCCGGATCTCCTCGCGGATGGTGGCGATCTCTGCGGCCAGTTTCTCCGGGGTCAGCCCCTCGTGCTTCTCGATCTTGCCGTCGCGGTAGGCCTCGTAGACCTTGGTGAAGGTGGCGTCGTCGGCGGTGGAGATGTCGACGCCGACCAACCGCGCCCAGTCCCGGTTCGGTTGCGGGCGTGGATCGTTCGGGTCCACCGGCAGGTCGGCGCCGTAGGCGTGCGCGAGGTTGTCCGCGATCAGGGCGGCGAAATCGAGCGGGTCGCCGCCGGGCCGGGCGGTGTCGGCCAGCTCGCGCAGCGCGTGGACCGCGTCGGCGTCGTAGATGTGCGGGTCGCCGGTGGTGCGCGGGTCGGCGGAGGAATCGCCCTTGGGCACATCCTTGTACGGGTCGATCGACAGCAGCGCGTCGGCGTAGGCGGTGAGCGCGTCGAGCACGTGATCGCGCTGACCGAGCCGGTGCAGCCGCATGACCCGCCTGCGCAGCGCGGTCGGGTCGATACCGGTGTCCGCGGGCCGGAACGACGACCTGCCGTGCCGGTCGGTCTCGCTGATCAGCGGGCGCAGCGTGTCCGGATCGCCGGGGCTCAGCGCCTGGATCAGCGCGTCCTGCGCGGCCCTGACCGCGGCCTTGTCGATGTTCTCCAGCTGCTGGGAGTAGCCCGCGGTCCGTTGCGGATCGCGCTGCTGACCGGCGAGCAGATCCTCGAACTGCTGGTTGCGCAGCCCTCGCCGCTGCTGGGGATCGGCCAGCGCCTCGGCGATCCGGCGCGGGGTGAGTTCGGCTTCCGGGATGCCGAGCCGGGTCGCCAGCTGTCCCCGTGCGTCACCGATCAGATGGAAGCTCTCGATATCGGACATGGTGCGCGCGTAGTCGGCCAGCGCCTCGGCCTGTCCCGCGCGGACCGCGTTGTCCAGGTGCAGCGCGCGCACGGTGTCGGCGATGGCGTCGGGATGCAGTGCTGCCGGTCCGAGCTGCAATTGCCGTGCCAGGTCGACGATTTCGCGCACCATGTCGGCACGGTCGCGCGGTGTGGGCGGCGGCTCGGGTGTCGGCTGGACCGGACGCCACTCCCCGTCGTCGCCACGCAGCATCGTCACCTGGAGTTCGGCGCCGTCCACAACGCGCCGGATGTGCTGGACCTCCGGGGTCGCCAGCGGATCGAGGAAGCGCTGCCCGGCGCCGTCGTCGTGGGAGACGCGGAAGTCCGGTGTCAGCACACCGTTGTTCACGTCGACGGCCAACTCGGGATGGTCACGCAACGCGCGCGCCAGCGCCTCTTCGCGGTCGAGCGCACCGTCGACCACCAGTAGCCGGTCGGGCCCACCGTCCGGATCGGGCACCCGCGCGACCTGATCGCCGTACATGGTGCCGACCGGCGGCGTGCCGTCCCCCTGCAGGAGTGGCTGTGCGGCGGCGACGAAATCGGCCAGATTCCGGGCCCGCTGCCGCGCCGACTCGCGTAGTTCGTTCAGTGTCGGTTCCAGCCGGTCGCCGGACAGGTCACTCAGATCCCGCCCGAACATTGCTGCCCAGCTGGACAATTCGTCGCGCAGCTGGTCGCGGCGCAGCGCGTTCTCGAAGAACTCGCGGGCACGCGCCTGGTCGCGGCCCGGCTCGCGATCGTCGGAGAAGCTCGCCCATTCGGGCAGCCGGTCCGCGCCGTTGCCGACCCGGTCGTAGTCGCGCAGCGCGGTGTCGCCGTCGAAGGCGACGATCAGATCGCGCAGGAAGCGGCCGAGCGGATCCTTGTCGAGGAAGCTGGCCTCCGCCGAGAACGGCACGGCCCGCGGCTCACTGGTGTCACCCCAGTAGTCGCGCCGCGGCGGCGTGGTCTCGTCGTCGAGATCGTCGTAATCGGCGGTGTCCTGGCGTGGTTCGCCCGAGTCGAGCTCCGCGCGACGGCCCGGCCCCGCCACGGTCCGCTCGTCCGGCGCGCCCGCCGGTTCGGTGTCGAGGGGGTGATCGGCGCGCCGGTAGGGCCGGGTCTGTTCGGCTTCGGCCCGGTGGGCGGCGTCGGCCAGTCCCTCGACCGCGCCGATCTCGCGCAGCACCCGGTGGGCCTGCCGGTCGATCGCGGCGCGCACATCCCGCGGGCTGTCGCTGTCGAGATCGATGCCGAGACGCTGGGCCATGTCGGTCAGCGATTCGCCCTCCGGCGGCGGGCCCGGCTGCTCGGGCGGCCGCTGCGGATCGGGCAGCGGCGCCTCTTCCATGGCCCGCGCCGTGTCGGTGTCGATGAGCCCGTTGAACTCCAGGTCGTCGATCAGGTCCTGGCGCAATCGGGGGTCCCGGCTGGCGCCGAACAGTTCCTCGAGGATGGCGCGAGCCTCGTCGGGGTCCATCCGGTGGGCCAGCAGTTCGCTGATCACCGTGTCACGCACCGCGTTCGGATCGGCGTCGGTGATCCACGGCCGGTACTCCGTGCCGTCCGGGAAGTAGACCGGGTGGTAGTCGCCCGCCGTGTCCTCCTGGCGGCCCATCATGCCGCCGATGATCGGCAGGTGTTCCCGGTTGTGCCAGACCGTCAGACCTTCCTTGCCGATGCGTGCCACATTCAGGGCGGGATCGGCGGGTCCCGGCGGCGGGGCACTGACCACCGGGCCGTCCGGCACGGGCGCCGGTGCGGCGGGTGGGTGCGCGGGCGGCGGGTCGGTCACCATGCCGATGCCGCCGGTCACGCCATCGCGAATCGCGGTCTGGCCGCGTCCGTCGAGCCCCGAACCGGACGGGTACTTGAGATTGAGGCCCTCGAAACCGCGATTGAGCCGATCGACCCACTTGCGCAGGTCACTACGGGTGTCCAGCAGCTCGGGATCGCTGTTGTGCGCGGGCGTCTGCGCGGGGTCGGCCGCACCGTCGTCGCGCGCGACGATCCACTGCCCGTCGTCGAGGCGCACATGCAGCGCGACGACCTCACCGTTGTCACCGAGCTCGACACGAACCTCCCGCACCGGCGGCTCCGGATCGGCGAAATCCGGTCTGCGCGAGGCGGATTCGTCGTCGGCGCCCAGCCAGTCGGTGTCCGGCGTCCGCGCCGGATCGGCGTCGGGCTCGCCCATGTAGTCGGTGGTGACATCGTCGCCGGTAGACCGGTCGATGGTGGTGGGGTCGGCGCCGAAGGGCAGCGGCACGTCGGCGAGCAGGTCGACCCCGTCGCGGTCGAGCAGCAGCTCGGTGACGGTGACCTTCCCGTTCTCGTCCGCGTGCACCAGCCGGTACTCCACCCGCAGTGTGCCATCCTCCATGGCCGCCCGCAGCTGGTCCACCGCGTCGCGGATCGCCCGGCCCTCGGGGCTGTCGGGATCGATGCCGCGGGCCCGCATCTGCTCGGGGGTCTCGTTGAGCAGCAGGACGAGATTGCGGTCCTTGTTCAGGATGTGGCGCAGGTACTCCGGTGAGCCCTGTTCGGCACTGATGACCTTGGACCCGCCGAGCGTCGCCCCGACCCCCTTGGCCTCCACGACCAGCAGCGTCGGCCCCGGGTCACCGTCGGACGCCGGGACGTAGGACGCGATGTCGACCACCCCGGCCCCGTCGAACGCGCCGTCGAACGGCGAGAGCTGGACCGCGCCCGGCCGGGCGTCCGGATCGAGGGCGTAGTCCAGGCCCGCCAGCTCACCGAGCTTCTTGGAGACCTCGACCATTTCGCGGCCCTGGTCGTTGTAGTCGGTGGCGACGTCTTCCAGATCGCCGAGCAACGCGCGCTTGCGGGTCCGTTCCTGCTCGCTGAGCGTCGCGTCGGCGAGCAGCTCCGCGCGCAGGCTCTTGATCTTCTCCGACAGCGCCTTGGGCGCGAGTTCGTGCTTGTCGGTCAGCCCGAACTCTTTCATGATCTTCGCGAGTTCTTTGCCGGTGTTGTTCCGCTCGGTCTGCAACTCCAGTCGCCGCGCGGAGGCCTCGCTCAGCTCCGCCGCGCGTTCCGGGTCGCGCACCTCGTAGGACTCCGAATCGCCCTTCTGCACGCGATGCTGGTAGTCGGCGCCGGTGAGATGGTCCTTGAGGAACCCGCCCGCGCCGTACAGCCGGAAGTCGACATTGCGTTTGGTGCCGGGGGCGTCGTCGTTGTGATGCCAGCTGCCGTCCGGGTCGCGGAAGCTGTCGGGCCGGTCGCCGGGGCGGTGCAGTCTGCCGTCTTCGCCGCGGAACATGCCGGGCGGCACCGGATCGTCGTCGCCCATGAAGTCGGTCTCGGGATACTCGGGCGAGACCAGCCGGGGTTCGAGGGGCTCACCGTCGCGCGCCGACTGTTCGATCTCGGCATGGCGCAACGGGTCCACCCGGGGCGCGCCTTCGTCGATGATGTGGCCCGCGGTGCTCTCGGTGCCCTGCACCACCCGGGTGCAGTTGGCGCAGCACGGCGCTTCGGCGGCACGGCTCGGCACGTAGGGCGAGTTGAGGATGGAGGCCAGGCCGTCGAAATCGGTCGGCAGCTGGTCGTCGGGTCCCCGGCGCCGGTTGAGCAGTTCGCGGTCGTGCAGGGCGGCGTTGGTGCCGCGGATCTCGGCGTGGCCGAGCGGGTTGTCCGCGTGCGGGAAGTGCTGCCGGTCGCCGCCGTTGTGGTAGACGTCCTCGGGGTCCTGGTAGCGGGAGACGTTGTCGTGCAACGTCGGATGCAGCTCGGACGGATGGATGCGCTGCTCGGAGGTGCCGTTGGCGGCCTCGTAGACGCGCCCGGTGAGCCGGTCGATCGTGATCGACGAGACGTGACCGCGCCGGGAGGCGGGCAGCCGGTTGGCCTCGGCCTTCTCCAGGCGCTTGGCGGGCGAGTTGCCTGCCTCGGCTTCGGCCTTGTCGGCGGCGAGGAAGGTGTCGAGGGCCTCCTTGGCCGCTTTGGCCTTGTCCTTGGCGGCGGTGAGGCCCTCCTCGGCGGCGCGCACCCGGTCCTCGGCGCCCTCCACCCCGGCATCGCGGTCCTTCTGGGCGGCCTTGAGTTCGAGTGCGGCGTCGCGGACACCCCGGCCCGCTGCCGCCTTCTCGGTTTCCAGGGCCTTCTGCTGGGCTTTGTGCTGCTCGTATTCGGCGACCAGGGCCGTGTCCTGCGTGGACGCGTCGACGAAGGCCCGCCCGCGCTCCTCGCTGAGCCGGTGCGAGAACTCGTCGATCGGCTCCCCGCCGACATGGGTGATCCGGCGCGGGTCGCCCGTGGTCCGCACCATCGGGTCGTTCACGTCCAGCACACCGAGCAGGTGCGCGTCCACCCCGGGCGTCCGGCTGAACGGCGCGTTGACGGTGCCGACCTCCGGTGTCAGGAACGACATCGCCGCGGGGCGCGTCGGCGGGTCCTGATCGCTCATGAAGTCGACGAGCTCACGATCGCGGGACGGGGTGTCGCCGTCGAGTGTGTCGCGCGGATCGGTGGGATCGGAATCCGGTTTGGTAGTAGGTGTTTCGCCGGTCGTGGTCGCGGAGTCGGGGCTGAACGTCCGCCACTGGCCGCCGCGATCGATCACCGGATCGGAGCCGGGTTCGCGCCGCACACCGACCCGGTCGGTCGGCGCGCTGACATCCACGCCGAGCTGATCCGCGATGTACTGCGCCCAGCCCGCGTCATTGCCCGCATGGCACGACAGCAGCCGAATGGGCGTGCCCTCGGTGTAATTCGGGTTGTTCCGGATCGCGTCGACGATGTCGCGCGGATGGACCGCGTCCCTGTTGCCCGGTGTCACCGAACCGTCGCTGCGGCCGTGCACCACCACATCGTGCGCGCCGTCGTTGCGGACGTTCTGGCTCACCCGGTGGGTGCGGGCGTCGTCACCGATCGCGGTGCCGGTCGGATTATGGACGACGCCTTGACCATTGGGCAGATGGGCGTCGGGGACCGGCGTGATGTCGTCGCTGTCGGGGCGCGGGTGTCCGCTGTCGTCAGCGCGGTCACGCGGGGAAGCGGCGTCATCACCCGGGTCGCGGGGCAGGCCGCTGTCATCGGTGCGATCTCGCGGCATGCCGGCCTCGTCGCCCGCGCGTGGACGCGAGGAGGAGTCGGCGCCACCGGGGCGTACCGGACGACCCGTCTCCGTACGCGGCCGTGCGGGGCTCGCGCCCGGGTCGGCGCCGGCCAGCGGCACCACGGGTGCGACAGCGAGCGGGTCGGACCGGACCTCGGCTTCCCCGGCTCGCACCGGGAGCGCGGCGTCTTCCCCCTCCGCTCGCACCGACGTCGCGCCGCTCTCCCCCTCGACTCGCACCGGCGGCGCTTCGCCCGGCGCGGCCCGCAATCCCTGGAGCGGGGTGTCGGCCAGCCCGGCGCCGCGCTGTTCGCCGGCACCGGCGCGCGATTCCTCCCCGGCGCGGACTCCCGGCTCGTTCACCTGATCTGCATCGGAATCCGCCGTACGCGACGTATCACCGCCGAGTTCCGGTGCGCTGGAACGAATATCGGAGCCCTGGACGCCGTCCGGCATCCCGGCCCGGACATCGCTCGCCCCGGGCCGCGCCGCGGGAGTACCCGCCTGCTGGCCCGGCGTGGACGGGGACTGCGCGGGCGTGGCTGGCTGCGCGGGGGTGGCCGCGGGCTGCGACGTCGAGGGCGGCGCCGACTGGCCCGTGACCGGCGCCTGACCTGTCGCGGCGGGCGACGGCGCGCCCGTCGCCGCCGGACCCGCACCGGTCATCCCGGCGGCCAACGGCGCCCCACCGGCCTGCGTGGTCGTGTCCCGGCCCGTCATCGGCGCGTCGACCTGGGTGATCGGCTTGCCGGTCGACGCCGCGTCGGTGCGAGTCCCGTCATTGACATTCACACCATCGGCGGGTGCGTCGGCCTCCCCTGCCCGCGAATCGTTTTGGCTCGAATCAGCCTGTGCGGCAGGGCTTTCTCCGTCGGCGCGCGCACCGGAGTCCTGGCGTCCGCCGTCACCGGACTGCTGCGATTCGCCGGTCTGCGCCTCCGGCCGGGCATCCTGACGCGCACCGCCGCCACCGCCGTCTTGTCGGTTCTCGCCGGTGTCCTGACGTGCCTCGCCCGCACCGGAATTCGTGTCGGACGGGGCATCGGCTTCCGGCGACTGGGTGCTGCCCGCGGGCCGCATCGACTGGCCGCCGTCGTCGGCACCGGCACGGCCCTCACCGGACCCGCCGTCCATGCCGTCCTCGCCCGCGCCGACCCGGACCTTGTCGTCGCCGCCCGCGCCGGTGGCACCGTCGTCGGCGCCCGCCCGGTTCTCGCCTTCGCCACCAGGACGGTTGGACGAACCATCGCCCGCTCCCGGAGTCTGGTCGGTCCCGAAACTGCCCAGGTCATAGCCGGGACCCATGGCCTCGCGGACCCGCGAACTGAAGCTGGGCCGCTCGAACAGGCCCGGATTCATCTTCTGCCAGGCGGAATTCGCGCCCGCCTTGTTCAGGCCCGACAGCCCGCCGTTGGTGGCGCCCGCACTCCACATCAGCGGGTCGGAGGCCGCGGTCTGCAGGTTGTTCCAGGCCTGATCCCAGCCCTGGGTGAAACCCTCGTAGGCGAACTGGCCGAGCATGCCGCCACCCGCGCCGACCAGACCGGCACCGGTGCCGGTGATGGCGCCGCGCAGCCACGGCGCCATGCTGTCACCGAGCCGCTTGCCGAGGAAGTCACCGAACGGTCCCGCCGCCAGACCGCCTGCGGCAGAACTGACCGCGGCCGACTTGACCTGATCCCAGTTGATCTCCTTGCGGTGGCCCTGGTCGACCTGCCACTGCTGCACACCGAGTTCCTGCAGGGTGCCCAGGGCGGTATCGATCGCCACGTGCTGAGCGAGGAACTTCAGGACGCGGGTCAGCACCGCCTTCGCGCCGTGGCGCAGGATCGCCGCCACCACCCGGCCGAAGATGGTGCGCGCCACCACCCGGGTCACCGCGATCGCGGCCGCCTCCACCGCGGGCGCCGTCGGCGGAAAGATCCACGCCGCAGCGATTTCCAGCGCCAGCAAGCCCAGCGAGGACAGGAACATGATCTTGGTGTATTCGATCTCGGTGCCGGTCTGATACACCGAGTCACCGAGGATGTCGAACAGTTCACCGAGCTTGGTGACCGACTGGTCACCGCGCGCCATGCCCTCGAAGGCCGCGAGCATCTTGTCGACGCCCTCGCCCTGCGGATATGCCTTGTACGCAGCGTCTTTGGCGGCATCGATGTCGTCGACCAGGCCGCGCAGACTGTCGGCGGCCGTGCGCCAGTCCTCGGCCATGGCCCACATCTCGTCTTCGTTGCCTTCCGGCCATTCCATGCCGGCGAGAATCGAGAGCCAATGCAGCCCGGAGGGCAAATCGATCATGGGGGGCTACGTCACCAACTCACGTCCGTGAACGTCGCCATCGCCCCTCATCCTCCAAGCAAGTGGTGCCCACCCGAGCACACCACAAGTCGTTCGCCTGTGCAACAGAGTGGCAGTCATCGGCGAATCCGCCGTAACCGCAATATGAACGGGAAACGTCCGCCGCGAAGCCCGCCGCCGTCGGCTCGGTGGACCACGCCGGAGAACTTGACGGCTATGCGGAGCACGCGAAGGATCGGGGCCATGGAATTGCAGCCGGTGGCCATGTACCGCGAGATGTACGAGGGCACGCACGATGAACTGCCCTCGGTACACACCGCGGCGACCGGTGTCGTCGAGCCCGATCGCAAGCAGATCCTCGACTACATGCGCAAGGTCCGCGCCATCTTCGATGTCATGGGCTCCTCGGACCACCTCTTCGCCGAAGGCACCGATATCGAAGGCGGGCCCTCGCTGTATTCCGACGGCGTGTGGATCTGGCGCGAGGACTCCCTGGAATACCTCGCCGGACAGCCGCTGCTCCTGCCCGCCGAGTTCGTCGAGCGCGTGCGCTCCTTCGACTACACCCCGCAGACCTTCGACACCCGCGACCCCGACTTCGACGCGGCGTTCCTGTCCTATTTCTGATCGAGAGGAAGGCAAGCCAATGGGCAACTGGCGCGCTCTGCCCGCCGGCGAGGCGGCTGATCTCGCGGGCGCACTGCACACCCTCGACTGGTCGTGGGCCATCGACGACGCCCCCACCGTGATCGAGAAATTCGGCTGGCAGATCCTGTCGAGCCGTCCCCGCCGGATCATGCTCGACATCGGGTTCGGCCCCGACAGCGGCGCCATTCGCGCCAAGGACGGTCAGGTCACCGGAATCGAGCTGCAGCTCAGCGATTTCGCCGACGCGGATCACGACGCCGAGGTCGGCACGGCATTCGACGACATCGCCGCGGCGATCGCAGGCAGGCTCGGCGCCCCCACCGCGCGGGTCGCCGGTCCGCCACCGCAGATCCGGTGGACCGGAGCACGGGCCACGGTCGTGCTCGAGCGCTCCGCCGCCTCGGTGTGGCTGTACTTGCTCACCAATGCCCGGCTCGCCGCCGACGACCGCAATATCGCGCTCGACGAGCAGGGCCTGCTGTGACCGACTGGTCCCAGTTCGCCGCCGGGCTCGCCGCCGAGCTCGCGGCCGCACCCGACACCACCGTGCTGGTCATCGGCGAATCGGCGGCACCCGGGGCCCGCCGCTTCGCGCAGTTCCGCAAGGACGGTGACGCGGTGTCGGCCGAACTCACCGGCGACGAATGGCTCGAGCCCGGCTTCCGCCCCGGCGACGACGGCACCCGGGCCATCACCGAGGCAGGCTGGCACCGGCCCGACGAAGCCCACATGGGCAACTGGTGGACCGAATTCCCCTGGCCGGTCGCCACCGAGGACTACCGGCGGCTCGCCGCGAGCACCGTCACCGGACTCCGCGACGGCTTCGGCATCGCCTCACCCGCCGCGCTGGTCTACCAGGGCTGGGTCGAACGCGCGGGCAACAGCGATCTGCACCTGCCGGGCCTTGGCATCCGCGACGCGGCTAGGTGAGCCCGTTGCGGTTGCCCTGCTCCATCTTGTCGATGTAGTCGGCGCTCTCGGTCTGGCCGTCGGCGAAGTCGGCCATGGACTTGGCCATGGTCTTGACGTTGTCGCTGGTATTGGTCCAGGACGAGTCGTAACCGTCGTCACCGCCGGGGCCGTCGTTGAAGCTCTGGCCGAGTTTGTCGTTGCCCCAGACGTTTCCACGGCCGTTGAGCGAACTGTTCAGCGTGTTGATGATGGTCGTGAGTTGATTGCTGACCCCGCGCGACTTGCCCGCCGCGGTCCGGAAATCGTCGGCGTCGTATTCGAACGTGCCCATCGCCCTCATCCCTCCACGAGTGGTGCTTCGAGCACACCACAACACTTTCGCGTGCGCAACAGCCTCACACAGCCGGGCGAATTCCGCATGGCGCCACCGTGAACGGCCGGTGCGCCTCAGACACCGGCCTCCCAGTGCGCCTCCACCCGCGACATCATGCGCTCGATCGAGGCATTGATCTTGTCGGTGAGATCGGCGCGCGACATCGCGGTGGCCGTGGGGTTCTCGTGCGGCAGCTCGATCACGTAGCGGCCGTCGGCGGGCAGGTCGCGCCACACCAGGATGTCGCGATGCATGCCGCGCGAGCCGAACATCGATTGGTTCTGCAGGATATTGATGGTGCCCGTGCGCTCGGCCGGACGGTTGAAGAACTCGGTGCTGCGCTCCACGATGGAGGTGTCGGCCTCCTCGAAGAACATCGACGGGCGGTGATCGTAGTCGTCGAGGGCGTCGCCGGTGTCGGTGACGAGTGGGATGATGCCGCCCGTTCCCGCGCCGGTGTCGGGCATCAGGCCGACGATCGCGTCGGCCAGCCCGTAGGGCCCGATGTCGACCACGGTGTAACCGCCACTGTGCGTGGGCGTTTCACCCGGCAGCTGGTAGATCAGATACCCGTTGACACCGGCCCGCGCCGCCCGCGCCTTGAGCCAGTGCCCGGCCTCGTCGCGCGCGGCGTCCTTCCAGCCACGCAGCCGCACATAGGCTTCCGGCCGCTCCAGCACGTCGAACACCGAGCGCAGCGTCGGATCGACCGTGTGCTGCAACCGCTGCCAGGTCTGGTACTTCTCCTCCTCGTAGTCCTCGTGCAGGCGAGTCGTGGACTGGAAGGTCAGTGGGCGCGGCAGGTCGGTGCCGACGAATCGCTGCCACAGCACCCGGAACTCGATATCGGTGAGCTCCCATTTCTGCGTCATGCCTGACCTTCCGGGCGCGCGTGCGCGAGGGAGCCGGTGGCGCCGACGTCCACCGATTCGACCGGCGCCTCGAGCTGCTGGACGGGCGCTTCGGCCGCCAGCGACTCGGCGACCAGGCCGGTGAGCGGGGTGACGACATCATCGAGCCCGGACAGGTTCGAGAAATCGGGCAGCGAGGTGCGCGGGAACGCGTCGGCGGTCGCGGATTCGGTGGTCTCCCCGGCCACCGCGGCCCCGTCGGTGGCGTCGGTGGCGTCGGTGGCGGGTACGGCGGTCTCGATGCCGAGCAGTTCCGCCAGCGGGGACAGGGCGGGATTGTCCGCGATCAGCTGGTTGATCTCGGGCGACTGCGACAGCAGCTCGGCCAGGTCGGGGAACTGGCCGAATAGGTTGCCGAGCTGGGTGAAGTCGGGCAGGCCGGAGGTGGCGCCGGTGTCGGTCGCGGTCGAGGACACCTGCTGCAACGCGGTGGCCAGCGACGGCAGCGCCTGGGTGAGCGAAGAGACCGCGCCGGTGACCGCCGACATCACCGAGGACAGAATGCCGGACATGTCGCCGGAACCGGAACCGGTCGAACCCGACGAGGAACCCGTCGATCCGGTCGAGCCGTTGGACCCCGCGATCTGGCCGTTCGCGCTCTGCTGCGAGCCCCCGGTGCCGCCGCCCTGCTGCTGCAGGGCCGCCGCCGCCTGCTGGGCGGCTTGCTGAGCGGCCTGTTGCTTGGCCACGTCGGCGGCCGACTGGCCCTGCTGCTGGCTCCCGCCGCCGGAATTACCACTGCCGCCGGAACTTCCGCTGCCACCGGAATTGCCGCTGCCGCCATTGTTTCCGGCGTTGTTGCCATTTCCGCCGTTATTGTTGTTGCCGTTGTTATTGTTATTGTTGTTGTTTCCGTCGTCCGGTTTCGTCACCGGACCCTTCGGCGCGGCGGGCTCCGCCGCCGCCGGGAACAACTTCTCGGTGTTCATCACACCGTTGACATAGTGCCGCTCGTACCGATCGCGGTTCTCCTGCAGATCGTCGTCGCACTTGTCCTCGGTCTCGATCGGCATACACACCTTGGTCGCGTACAACCAGTCCGCCGTGTACTCGAGGTTCTGCTGCATCATCGTGAAGGAATCGCTGGCGACCATCGCCGACTTGCCGAACGTGCTGATCGCCGCCAGCGCCGCGTCACCGCCCTGGCTCTCCCACCGGTCGCTGGTGATCTCGCCCAGCTTCTGCTCGAGGTTGTAGGCGGCGCCGTGCACGGCGTGCGCCATCGCCTCCCAGATCGGCGCGTCGTTGGCCACTTCCTGCCAGGAGATCCGCTGACCGAGGTCGTACATGTCGCGCCAGGACATATTGTCCGCGGCGCGGACCGGGATCCGCACACCGACCGCTTCGGCCGTCGCGGTGCCCGAGTGCTTGGGCACGTTCGCGGTCTCGATGTCGTAGTTGTGCTTCTCCATCTTGATGTTCATCTCGTTGCCGGAGACCTTGACGTCGACCTCCCAGTGGTCCGGCGTGTACCCACCGGCCCGCGACACCTCCCCCGCCATGTCCTTGGCGCCGGGCGCGGAGTTCACACTGCCGAGCTGACCCTTGAGCGCGGCGAGATTGTCGGCCGAACCCTGGTCGGTGTCGGTGTAGGACTCCCCCGCCGCCTTGAACAGCGAGACCAGGTCCTCGAGCGAGTCGATGTAGCGGCCGAGCAGATCCTTGGCCTGGGTGGCCTCGGCGATGAACTTGTTGCGCAGCGGCGGCCCGGCGTCGACCTGGCTGCCGCCGAGCTTGGCCTCGTCGTAGTTGTTGAGGTCGCCGCGGAACAGGTCCTGGCATCCCTTGAACACCTCGATCGCCTGGCTGCACGCCTTGGCGGCCTCGAGCGCGGCCCCTGTCTCGACCTTGACTTTCGCCTTGCCTGCCAACCCTGACCAGGGAGAATCGCCCACGCTCACCGCTCCTCGAAGCACCCCACCGACGACCCACGCAGCCGGTTCGATCGTCTCGCATTCTAGTAAGCAATGCGAAATATGCACAGCCACAAGGAAACAGGGCAACACCACCGGATGAACATCGGAGTTCGCCCCAACGATCCGGCACCCGGGGCCGATCTGTGACAGACTCGATCGAAGCGCAAGGGCCGCTCGGCGGCCGGATACCGACGAGTGATGAGGCCGGAGATTGACGTCGCGATGGAACTGCTCATGCCCGATCTGAGTAGCCTCGAGCGGCGCGTGGCGGTCGACCGCACCCAGACCCGCAACCAGCGGCCCGAGGACTACCTCCAGCTCGCGGGGTCGCTGACCGAACTGGCCCAGGGCCTGCTGGCCACCCGCGACGATCCCACCGGCCGCGACCGCACCGCCGAGGCGCTCGAACCCGCGCAGGAGGCCGTGGCGATCCGGCTGCACTGGCTGGTCGAGGGCTGGGTCTCCTACGAGTACGCGGGCGCGTTGCAGGACGCGCTGCGCCTGTTCGAGCAGGCCACCCGGTTGGTCGGGCACCGGCAGCTGGCCACCAACACCATTCGCAGCGCCTGCTCGGCCTATCGCCAGGTCGCCCAGGACTATCCCGAGGTGTCGGCCATGTGCGCCGACGGCCTGTCCAAATGCGGCGTCTGGCTGATGCGCCTCGACCACGACGCGGCGGTGGCGGCCACCGAGTCCGCCGTGCGCATCCGCGCCGCCATGTACGCGCGGGCCCCGGAGCAGCCGGGCAAGTACCTGGCCAGCCTGAGCACGCTGCTGCGCACCATGATGGTCGGACGCTCCCGCAAGCAGGCCATCGCGACCTACCGGGCCCTCTACTCCGAGCTCACCTCGCCCGCGGCCACCGCGCGACTACGCGAAACCCGCGTGGAGGAGCTCGATCTCACCCTCAAGACCACCCAGGCGCTGGTGAAGCTGGGCGCCACCACGCTGGAGAAGGCCGGGCGGCTGACCCAGCAGCAGATCCTCTACCAGTCGGGCGGCGACCTGGCCACCATCGACGAGATCAACTGGCGCCTGGCCCTGGTCGGGCTCAAGCCGCTGGCGGCGGGCGCGATGCCGGAGCCGCCCTCGCGACCGGTGGAGATCTCGGCGACCTACGGCGCGCTGGCCGTACGCTGCTCGGCCCCGGACGCGCTCGACCAGGTCCGCGCCGCCACCGTCGCCGCCTACGCGGCCGACGGCGCCACCCCGGTGGACGCTGGCCGCTTCGCCGGTGTCCACGAAAAGCACTGGGGCGTCAAGGAACCGGTGACCAACTCGGCCACCGAACTCGGCGCCGACGTAGTCCTGGTCGAAAAGGCTTCGGGCAGCTGGATTTCGGTGAAGAGCCTGAACTGGGAGATCGGCGCGCTGGCCAAGCATCCGCTGGCGGTGCGGCTTTCGGAGAAGTGGCCGGTGCTCACCGTCGCCACCATCGAGAACATCTCCTACGAGCTGTGCCTCTACGACAACGGCGTGGCCACCCAGTACGCCGCGCTCGGCAGGCCCGCCGGACAGGCCCCGCTCGACGCGCCACTGGCCCCGCTGGACTTCGCCACCCTGGCCGACTACGGCGCCGACTACGCCTCCGAGACACAGGTGCGCGCGGCCTTCGGCAATGCCCCGATGTTCGCCAAGGTCACCGAACTGCCGGGCAGCGGCATCCGCCAGGCCGCCGAGAAGGGCCCGCTCACCGACTTCGGCCCGAACATCCTGTTCTTCGGCAAGGACTGACCCGCCGGGTCCGCACGCGCCGTCACCGGGCATGATCGGTGGCTGTGCGAGTACTGCTGCAGCGGGTGACCAGTGCCCAGGTGAGCGTCGACGAGCAGGTCGTCGGCCGGATCGAGCCCACCGCCGCATCCGGCGGCCACGGCCTGCTCGCCCTGGTCGGCGCCACCCACACCGACACCGAGGCCACCGCGCGCGCCCTGGCCGACAAGACCTGGCGCCTGCGCATCCTCGACGGCGAACGCTCCGCCGCCGACCTCGACGCCCCGATCCTGGTGGTCAGCCAGTTCACCCTCTACGCCAACACCGCCAAGGGCCGACGCCCGTCCTGGAACGCCGCTGCTCCCGGCCCGATCGCCGAACCCCTCGTCGACATCTTCGCCGCCACCCTGCGCGAACTCGGCGCCACCGTCGAAACCGGCCACTTCGGCGCCCACATGCGCATCGACCTGACGAACGACGGCCCGGTCACCATCCTGCTGGAAGGCTGACCGGGCCGCGTCGAACGAGCAGAACTACTCCGGGCGGAGGGTGAGGATGCGGGGGCCGTCCTCGGTGACGGCGACGCTGTGTTCCCAGTGGGCCGCGCGGGTGCCGTCGGTGGTGACGACGGTCCAGTCGTCGTCGAGGGTCTTGGTCTCGGTGGTGCCGAGGGTGAGCATGGGCTCGATCGCCAGCACGGAACCGACCACCAGGCGCGGACCCTTGCCGGGGGCGCCCTCGTTGGGCAGGAACGGGTCCATGTGCATCTCGCGGCCGATGGCGTGGCCGCCGTAGCCGTCGACGATGCCGTACGCGCGGCCGTGCGCCTGCTCGGCGGCGCGCGTGCCCAGCTCGATGGCGTGCGAGACGTCGGTGAGGCGGTTGCCGGGCAGCATGGCCGCGATGCCGGTCTCCATCGACAGCCGGGTCGCTTCGCTCAGCAGTTCGTCGGCCTCGATGATGGTGCCGATACCGAAGGTCCAGGCCGAATCGCCGTGCCAGCCGTCGAGGATGGCACCGCAGTCGATGGACACCAGATCACCCTCGGCGAGAATGTCACTCGCCGAGGGGATTCCGTGCACGACCCGGTCGTTGACCGAAGAGCAGATCGAGCCGGGGAAGCCGTGGTAGCCCTTGAACGACGGGACCGCGCCCGCGTCCCGGATGGTGGCCTCGGCCACCTGATCCAGCTCCAGGGTGGACACGCCGGGCTTGGCCGCGTCCCGCACGGCGACCAGCGCCCGCCCGACGATCGCGCCCGCCGCCGCCATGGCGTCCAGCTCGCCCGCCGTGCGGAACGGCACGACCTTCTTCTTCCGGTTGAAGACCATCCGGCCTCAGTACTCCGATCGCTACTTGCCGAGAGCGGACAGCGCCCGCGCGTTGACCTCGTCGACCTCGCCGATGCCGTCGACGGTCACGACGAGACCGTCGTAGTAGGCCAGCAGCGGCTCGGTCTCCTCGCGGTAGACCCGCAGCCGGTTGCGGATGACGTCCTCGGTGTCGTCGGCGCGGCCACGGGCGAGCATGCGCTCGACCACGGTGTCCTCGGCGACCACGAAGCACAGCACCGCGTCGAGCTCGGAGCCGTTGTGCTCGAGGATCTTCTTCAGCGCGTCGGCCTGGTCGACCGTGCGCGGGTAGCCGTCGAGCACGAAGCCGTTGGCGGCGTCCGGCTCGGCCACGCGGGCCTCGACCATGCGGTTGGTGACGTCGCTGGGGACGAGGTCGCCCGCGTCCATGTACTTCTGCGCTTCGCGCCCGAGGGCGGTCTGCTGGCTGATGTTCGCGCGGAAGAGGTCTCCGGTGGAGATGTGCGGAACGCCCAGCTTCTCCGACAGCAGGACGGCCTGAGTACCTTTGCCGGCACCCGGCGGACCGAGCAGAACAACTCTCACTTGAGGAACCCTTCGTAATTTCGATTCATCAGCTGGCTCTCGATCTGCTTGACCGTGTCGAGACCCACACTGACCATGATGAGCACCGCGGTACCGCCGAACGGCAGGTTCGCCACCGCCCCCGAATTGCCCATGTCGAGGAACAGGTTGGGCAGCACGGCGACCAGACCCAGGTAGATCGAGCCGGGCAGCGTGATCCGGCTCAGGACGTAGTTCAGGTAGTCCGCGGTCGGCTTACCGGGCCGGTAGCCCGGGATGAAGCCGCCGAACTTCTTCATCTCGTCGGCGCGTTCCTCCGGGTTGAAGGTGATCGCGACGTAGAAGTAGGTGAAGAACACGATCAGGCCGAAGTAGATCGCGATGTAGACCGGGTTGCCCGGGTTCACCAGGTACTTCTGGATGATCTCCTGCCACCAGCTCGGGTCCGTGGCCGTGCTCGACCCGGTCAGCTGAGCGATCAGGTTGGGCAGGTAGAGCAGCGAGGACGCGAAGATCACCGGGATGACACCGGCCTGGTTGACCTTCAGCGGAAGATAGGTCGAGGACCCGCCGTACATCTTGCGGCCGACGACGCGCTTGGCGTACTGCACCGGAATCCGGCGCTGACCCTGCTCGACGAAGATCACGGCCACGATGATCACCAGCACGGCGGCACACACCAGGCCGAAGACCAGGCCACCGCGGGTGTCCAGGATCGCCTTGCCGTCCAGCGGGATGCGCGCGGCGATACCGGCGAAGATCAGCAGCGACATGCCGTTGCCGACACCGCGCTCGGTGATCTGCTCGCCGAACCACATGACCAGCGCGGCACCGGCGGTCATCACCAGCACGATGATGATCATGCCGAAGATGCTGGTATCGGCCAGGATGTCCTCCTGGCAGCCCTGCAGCAGCTGACCGCGCGCCGCGAGCGCGACGAGACCGGTGGCCTGCAGGACCGCGAGCGCGATCGAGAGGTACCGGGTGTACTGCGTCATCTTGGTCTGGCCTGCTTGGCCTTCCTTGCGCAGTTCCTCGAACCGCGGGATGACGACGGTCAGCAGCTGGATGATGATGCTCGCGGTGATGTAGGGCATGATGCCGATCGCGAACACCGACAGCTGTAGCAGCGCTCCACCGGAGAAGAGGTTGATGAGCTGGTAGATACCGGCGGACTCACCGCCGGAAACCAGCTTCACGCACTCTTGAACGTTCTGGTAATCGACACCGGGGGACGGCAGCGCGGCACCCAATCGGTACAGCGCGATCAACCCCAGCGTGAAGAGAATCTTCCGCCGTAAGTCCGGAGTCCGGAAGGCCGATACGAAGGCGGAAAGCACAAATCCTCCTGGCGAACGACATGGTCAGGCCATCAGCCGATGACGGTCTTGGCAGACAAAGCTTGTTGAGACTCTAACAGTGGCACCGGACGAGCTTTCGACTCGTCCGGTGCCTACTGCCGACTAGCCTACCGTCAGGCCAGCTCGGTGACAGTGCCACCGGCAGCGGTGATCTTCTCCTTGGCGGAGCCGGTCACCTTGTCGGCGGTCACCTGGACCGCCACGCCGATCTCACCGTCGCCGAGGACCTTCACCAGCTCGTTCTTGCGAACGGCGCCGGCAGCGACGAGCTCGGCCTTACCGACCGTGCCGCCCTCGGGGAACAGCTCCGCAATGCGGCCCACGTTCACAACCTGGTACTCCACGCGGAAGCGGTTGGTGAAGCCCTTCAGCTTCGGCAGGCGCATGTGCAGCGGCATCTGGCCACCCTCGAACGCCGGGGAGACGTTCTTGCGGGCCTTGGTGCCCTTGGTACCGCGACCGGCGGTCTTGCCCTTGGAACCCTCACCGCGACCCACACGGGTCTTCTCGGTCTTGGAACCCGGCGCAGGACGCAGGTGGTGCAATTTGATGGTCATGTCAGACCTCCTCAACAGTTACGAGGTGGCGCACGACGTTGATCAGACCGCGGTTCTGAGCGTTGTCCTCGCGGACAACGCTCTGACGGATCTTGCGAAGGCCCAGCGTACGCAGGGAGTCCTTCTGATTCGCCTTGGCGCCGATGGTGCTCTTGATCTGGGTCACCTTGAGATCAGCCATGGTCAGGCTCCCTGTCCCGCACGCGCACGCAGCATGCCCGCCGGAGCGACATCCTCGATCGGCAGACCGCGACGGGCGGCAACCTCTTCGGGACGCTGGAGCATCTTGAGCGCGGCAACCGTCGCGTGAACGACGTTGATCGCATTGTCGCTACCGAGCGACTTGGCCAGAATGTCGTGAATGCCCGCGCATTCGAGCACGGCACGCGCCGCGCCGCCGGCGATCACACCGGTACCGGGCGAAGCCGGACGCAGCATGACGACACCGGCCGCCGCCTCACCCTGAACCGGGTGGGTGATGGTCGAGCCGATCATCGGGACGCGGAAGAAGCCCTTGCGAGCCTCCTCGACACCCTTCTGGATGGCCGCGGGAACTTCCTTGGCCTTGCCGTAGCCGACGCCGACCAGACCGTTGCCGTCACCGACGATCACGAGGGCGGTGAAGCTGAAGCGACGACCACCCTTCACGACCTTGGAGACGCGGTTGATCGCGACCACGCGCTCGAGCTGGTTCTTCTCGGCAGCGTTGTCCCGACGGTCGCCGCCACCGCGACGATCGCCACCACCGCGACGGTTGTCGCGGTTGCCCTCGGGGCCATTGCTGTTCTGTCCGGCGGGTCCGTTGCCGCCGTCACGCCGCTGACGTCCCGGCATCAGACGTTCCTTCCGTTCGAAATAACAGTCATCAGAACTTCAACCCGCCTTCACGAGCGGCATCGGCCAGCGCCGCGATACGGCCGTGGTAGTCGTGACCACCACGGTCGAACACGACCGACTCGATACCGGCAGCCTTGGCACGCTCGGCGATCAGCTGACCGACCTTGGCGCCCTTGGCGGACTTGTCGCCCTCCAGCGCACGCACATCGGCCTCGATCGAGGACGCGGCGGCGATGGTCTTGCCGACCGAATCGTCGACGAGCTGGGCGTGCAGGTGCCGCGAGGAGCGGTTGACCACCAGGCGCGGACGCTCGGTGGTGCCGACGACCTTCTTGCGCAGACGGAAGTGACGACGGGTCTTGGACAGCCGACGCTTGGTCGAGACGTCCTTGCCCAGCGGAATCCGCTTGGCCTTCTGGTTAGCAGTTTGCGCCATGATCACTTACCCGTCTTTCCGACCTTGCGGCGAACGACCTCGCCGGCGTAGCGGATGCCCTTGCCCTTGTACGGGTCGGGCTTACGCAGTCCGTGGATGACAGCGGAGATCTGGCCGACCTTCTGCTTGTCGATGCCGGACACAGAGAACTTGGTGGGCGATTCCACCGCGAAGGTGATGCCTTCCGGGGCCTCGATCGGGACCGGGTGGCTGTAACCCAGGGCGAACTCGAGGTTCGAGCCCTTGGCGGCCACACGGTAACCGACGCCGAAGATTTCCATCTTCTTCTCGTAGCCCTTGGTGACACCCTCGATCATGTTGGCGATCAGGGTGCGGGAAAGGCCGTGCAGCGAACGGTTGGCGCGCTCGTCGTTGGGACGGGCCACCTCCAGCTCGTTACCCTCACCCTTGGTGACGGTGATCGGCTCGGCCACGGTGTGCGACAGGGTGCCCTTGGGCCCCTTCACCGTGATGACCTGGCCGTCGATGGTGACGTCGACGCCGGCCGGAATCTCGATGGGCTTCTTACCAATACGCGACATTAGTCCTGACCTCCCTTACCAGACGTAGGCGAGGACTTCGCCGCCCACGCCCTGCTTGGCCGCCTGACGGTCGGTGAGCAGACCGGTCGACGTGGAAATGATCGCCACGCCGAGGCCGCCGAGGACCTTGGGCAGGTTGGTGGACTTCGCGTACACACGCAGACCCGGCTTCGAGACGCGACGCAGGCCCTGCAGGCTGCGCTCACGGCTGGGGCCGTACTTCAGATCGACGACGAGGGACTTGCCCACCGGCGCGTCTTCGGTGCGGTAATCGGCGATGTAACCCTCGCGCTTCAGGATCTCGGCGATGTTCGCCTTGAGCTTGGAGTGCGGAGCCTTCACCTGATCGTGGTACGCCGAGTTGGCGTTGCGCAGACGCGTCAAGAAGTCTGCGATCGGATCAGTCATGGTCATGGTTAGACCTCGACACCTTTCTCGCTGCGGTTCCCATGCAGCATCTCCGCGCTCTCACGCGGCGACCGTGGGCCTACAACAATTCGGCTGGTCCGGGCGGCACTTACCGACCGGATGAGTACTCTTCACGAGCGCTCGGCGCCCGGCAACGACCCGCACACGCCCAGCGTGTAGCGGGCACAGATCTGCCCAGGCAACCGCTCTAGTGTAGGCAACGCCGTGGTCAGGACCAAATCCGGGGGCCGGGTCAGGCGGCCGGGATCGGATCGCGGCTCGCGCGGGCGGTGAACAGGACGCCCACCCCGGAGACGGCGGCCGCGACCAGCAGCATCTGATCGCCGCCCACGATCTCACCGAGCACACCACCCAGCAGCGCGCCCACCGCGAAGGACCCGTACTGCACCGCGTAGCCGAGCCAGTCCCTGGCGCTGCCGCCGCTGACATGGCTCTCGATGCCCTGCCCGAGTTTCACCACGGTGCCGGTGACATAGCTCAGCGGCACGCTGACCTCGCCGTTCTTGACAAAGGCGGTATTGAGCGCGCCCACCGCGAAGGCCACGAAGGCGATCGGGATGAACCCGACCTCCTGCCCGCCGGAGCGGTCCAGCGCCCAGTCCACGACGGCGGCAGCCACCAGCGCGACCGTGGCCACCACCGTGGCGCCGTGGCGGCTGTCGCGCCACACCCGCCTGCGCAGCAGCGAGGCCACGAAGACGCCGAGGCCGAAGGACAACAGCAGTGTGATGGCGCCGGTGGCGAGCAACTGATCGTTGTCGAACCAGCCGAGTACAGCCCGCTCGGTATTTCCGGTCATGAAGGTGACGAAATATCCGGCGGAATGCGTATAGGCGGCCGCGCCGATGAATCCGGCCAATATCGAAAGAAAGACGACCATCGGCATCGCACCCTCCGGCATGCCCCTGAGCGGGGGCCGGTGGGCCAGGTCACGGCCCGTTTCCTCTGTGGTTACAGTCACAATCCCACTTCCTCCGTTGTCATCGGAAATTAGGGATCGTCATTGACACCCGTTCTCGACACATTTCGTGCGGCGATTTCGACAGTAGTGGCATCGGTGCCGTCCGACCACCGCCGAATGCGATTTATCGGCAAGAACACAGAATTATCGTAATTGCGTAACCTCGCGTTTACCGAACAATGTGAAACAAATACCCGATGACGTGCGCCGATTCCGATCATCGGGCCGAATTCCCTTCGACGCCAACTGGTTTCCCGAAGTAAGCACGTGATAGCTTCGGTTGGTTCGCCCGATTCGCAGGAGGCTCGGCAGGTGTATTCGCGTTCCGCGCGCCGTGGAACTCGCCGGGGCTGGGCCGGTGTTCTCGCTGTTCTCCTCGGAATCGGCTCGCTCACCGTCGCGTCCCCCGCGCACGCGGCCGACCCCTACCTCGACCCGCTCGCCGAAGCCGCCACCACACCGCGGCTGGCCTGGTCGGACTGCGCGGACGGGTTCTCCTGCGCCTGGGCCCAGGTCCCGCTGGACTATCACGACCCGCACGGCGCGCACATAGACCTGGCGGTGATCAAGCTGCCCGCCACCGACCCCGCGCGCCGCCTCGGCACGCTGTTCGTGAACTTCGGTGGCCCGGGCCCGTCGGGTGTCGACCGGCTGCGCGAGCGAGCGCACTGGCCGTGGCTGTTCTCCGACGAGCTGCGCGCCCGGTTCGACCTGGTGTCCTGGGACCCGCGTTCGGTCTCGCGCAGCGCGCCTGCCAGCTGTTTCGCCTCGACCGAGGAACAGCAGCAGTACTTCGCGACCTTCCCCGGCACCCCCACCGGCCCCGCCGAAGAACCCGGGTTCCTCGCCCGCTCGGCCGATATCGCGGCCCGCTGCGCGGCGACGGCGGGCCCGATCCTCGCGCACGCCTCGACCACCAACACCGCCCGCGACCTGGAACTGCTCCGTCGCGCGGTGGGCGACGCGGCACTGACCTATCACGGCATCTCCTACGGCAGCCAGGTCGGCGCGGTCTATGCCAATCTGTTCCCCGGCCGGGTGCGGGCGATGGCTCTGGACGGCTCCCTCGACTTCGAGGGCAGTGCGAACGGCCACGGCACCGACGGCGCGAACCTGCCGCTGGACACCCGCCAGGGCGTGGCCGATGCCATGGCCGAGACCTTCGACACCTTCCTGCGCGACTGCGCGGCCGCCGGACCCAGCTGCGCGTTCTCGGCCGGGAACCCGAAACTCAAGTGGATCACCCTCGCCGAGCGGGCCCGGGTCGCGCCCATCGTGGTCGACGGCACGGAGTGGACCTACGGGCAGATCGTCACCGCCGCGGGCAGCCTGGCCCGGCCCGACACCTACGCCGACCTGGCGAAACTCTTGCAGCAGCTCTTCGACGCGGGCACCACACTGCTGCCCGCCGTCACCCACGACACGATCTTCGAGCGCGAACACCCGGGCAATCGGGTGGAGGCGTTCTATTCGATCCAGTGCGCGGACTCCGCGGTGCCGACCGATCCTGCCGTCTACCAGCGCGTCGGCGCGATCGAGGAGCTGCGCGTGCCGTACTTCGGCCGCACCGCCGTCTCCAACGCCACCCCCTGCGCCTTCTGGCAAGTCCGCGACGCCGACCGCTACACCGGCCCCTGGAACCGCGAGACCGCCGCCCCCATCCTGGTACTGAACAGCCGCTACGACCCGGCGACGCCCCTGCGGGGAGCGATCGCCGGAGCCGCCCAGCTGGCGCGGGCGCAGGTAGTGGTGGTGGAAGGCGCCGGCCACAGCAGCATGTACGTGGCCAGCACCTGCGCCGAACACGTCAAGCGCGACTATCTGTTCACCGGCCGGCTCCCCCCAGCAGGCCTGGCCTGCGGCATCGACCACTCCCCCTTCAGCTGACGCCCAGCAGACGACTCAGCGCATCACACACGCCGGGCCGAGCAGCTCGCCGGCATGGTTCTCCGCACTCCCCGCGAGTATCAGGAAGCCGCCGATCGGGCTGCACAGCACATCCAGGCTCGACGAGCCGGTGTCGGCCACAGGCTCCTGAGCCTGCGCGGTCACCGCGGGCGCGAACACGAAAAGGGCGAGAGCGGAGGACAATACGAGCTTCTTCATAGCCCCACCCTGCCCGCTCGCTCCCGCCCCACGCACGACCCGACTTGCGGGGGCGCACCGACAACTACGAGAACAAGCAGAGCAGGTCGTAGAGCGGTGGCTTCTCCACACTTCCGGTGGAGAACAGGAACTGCGCGATCGGCGAACAGATCAACTGCGTCTCCGACGACCCCGAACCACCCGACCCGGAATCCCCCGACCCGGAATCGGCGACCGGAGCGACCGGGCCGGGCACATTAGCGACGGGGGCGGCGGAGGCGACCGCCGGTGCCCCGGCGAGCGCACAGGACAGAACTGCGGCGGTGACGATCTTCTTCATCGGCACAGCGAACACCACTCCGGCACTCCACGTAGTGAAATGGAAACATTTCATCCATTGGCTCCGCCGGCCTTCCAAATGCCCGATGGCACGGACTTCGCCCGGAAGTCCGTGCCATCGACAGCACCTGTCAACCGACCGCGCGATCTGCCTGCCGCGCTCACCGCACGACCTGTCGGAGGGCAGACCTAGGCTCGGGGAAACGAATCACGAGGGGGATCCACATGACCTACGACGACAGCAGCTGGCACTCGGACTCGACATCGGACCTGGGCCTCGAACAGGAGGCCGCCGCCACCCACATCGGGATGTTCTACGCCTGGGCCGTAGCCAACGACCTGCACTCGCTGACGGCTCCCGTCTGGGGCGAGCCCGAGGAACGACCCCGCCCTGAACTGGCCATCCTGCACAACCGCGCCAAGACCCCCGGCCGATACTGCCTCGACCACCTCTGCGGCGAACTCAACGTCGGCGACCTCAACCCCCGCGGCCAAGCCTTCATCCAGGCCGCCTACGACCACTATCTCGCCGCTTACCAAAACCTCCCCGAGATAGCCCGCCACGAAACCATCTACCACGCCCCGGACACCTGGCAGACCTACGAGGCCGTCGCCCGCCTACTCGACGAGATCTGGGCGGAATGGACACGCGAGCACTGACCAGCCCGCGACCATCATGACGCCATGGTCACCGGCCGACGCCACCGAAATAGCCATCGACCATCCGTTCCCGACCACCATCGCCTGGTCCGAGCTGTCGCTGTGATCATCGCGGGGCTCACCTGCCTCCCCTACCTAGTCGGGCGAGTCCGATGAGCCTTCTTGCCCATTCAGGCGTATGGCGCCGAAGCGCAAGAGCGGCAAGGTTGGTTGATCGACGCCGAGCCGTGCGCCAAGGTTGCCAACCGCCGAGCGTACGTACGGGTACACGGCCATCACCCCCACCTTCTCTGTGAACTCACGAACGATTTCAGGCACCACGGCCCCCGGCGGAGAGAGAGTGAATACCGCGCCGGCGTCGACCTTGTACTGCGCGCCACCCCCGTCCACAGTGACCTGGCAACGGATCTCGATCTCGGCTTGCTCGACGCGGCTGACCACCTGCATCGAAAGCCGCCCCTCCTTCGAGTCCGTCCGCGACGCCGCGACTTCATAGAATCGAACGTCCGTCAGTTCCGCGTGGTCAACCAAGTCCTGGACGTCCGCGTAAGCACGCGTCTCGCCGGTCGCCTCGCTCATGCTGCCAGCGAAAACTGCTGTGCGCCCACTGGGGCGTAAACGTCGTCACTCTTCAGCGCGACGGCAACCAGCGGACTGTAAGAGCCCCTATCGGGTTCGGTTGCTGAGTCGTCGCCAACAGATCAGTGCCGCA
>NZ_JBSGDP010000021.1:0-89957 GCF_053602435.1 Nocardia sp. NPDC004415 | reverse complement strand
GGTAGAACAGCAAGTGAAGCCTCTGGTGGACGAGTGGATGTGGTAATCAGCTCTCTTACCAGGGGCTTCGCCAGTTCGCATCCGGAGCGGCAGATCAATCACGCTGCGGTGCAACATGGTTCAGCGGCAGGATGAAAAAGGCTCCGTGAGTCGATCTCCACCCGTGCTCGCATGCCCTCGGGCGCGGGACCGGTCAGATCGGTGAACAGGCCGACCGATTGCGGCCTCGAATCACCTGCCACCACGACCGGATCGGTGCCGTCGAGCGTCACGGTGGTGCGCTCGGCGGTCGACGAGATGGCGAGCGCGCCCGCCCGGGGCAGGTCGGCGACAGGGGTGTCCACCAGCGTTTTGTCGCGCAGGACCACCTGCAGGCGGCCGCCGTCGGCCGGTGACACGAGCACGTTCAGCCCGTAGTGCCAGGCCTGGCCGGACGCGGGCGGCACGGTCGCCAGCAGATACCCGCCCTCCGGCGCCGGCCCGGTGATCGCCCCGACCGGAATCGTGGCCTCGATCCCGACCGGGGAATACGACACCAACGGCGCCGTCATACTTTCCGCCCGGCCACCCTCCGGCCACGAGAACGACGCCTGTTGCTGCTGCACCGGGAGCAATGGCACCGCGACCGCGAGTAACGCTCCGAGAATTCCGGCGACAATGGCGACTATTCGCCACAATCGGTCAGGCCGCTGTTTCTCGTCCCGGGAATCCAGAGATCGATCGTCGGACGGCCGCCGTCGGCTCAGCACCAAGGTCACGATTTTCGATACTAACCACGGTGTTCGGAACGCGCACGGGCCGATTTCCCTGAGCACCAGCGGAGTTCGACGGAAATGAAATCCCCGGAACGGTGTATCCGGTATGCGGTATCAAAGGCGGGGTGTCAGGAGGACGATCGGGATGGTGCGGGTGGTGGTGCGGGCGTAGGCGGCGTAGCTGGGGAAGATGTCGACCAGGTGGGGCCAGAGGCGGGTGCGTTCTTCGGGGGTGGCGGTGCGGGCGTGGACGGGGACGGTGGTGGGGCCGACCTGGATGGTGGTGTCGGGGTGGGCGTTCAGGTTGTGGAACCAGGCGGGGTGGGTGGGTAGGCCGGCCTTGGAGGCGACGATGGCGTAGGTGTCGCCGTCGGCGTAGTAGATGAGGGGGGAGGTGCGGCGGGCTCCGGTGCGGGCGCCGGTGTGGTCGAGCAGCAGGATGCGGGCCCCGGGGTGGGCGGGCATGCGGGCGCCGAGGCGGCCGCGGGTGCGGCGGTAGAGGGCCACGTGCAGGGCGGTGGAGCGGCGGCCCAGGTAGACGCCGTGCCGGTTGGCGAATTGGGAACAGGAATCGATCAGGCGTGCTGTCAGCGAGCTCGTGCCGTCACCCATGCGACCTCCATGCCTCGACTCGGTCCAGGCTAGAGGCCGGGCCGCGGGGAAGGCGTTCACGACACGTGCGCGCCCACGATTCGTCCGGTCAGGCGGCGTCCCAGCGTCGGTCGAGCAGTTCGCTCCAGCGCACCATGAGCAGTTCGGTGTACAGGTCGGGAGCGATGTCGTAGGCGCCGAGGGCGAAGCCGTCGTTGGCTTCGATCAGGGCGGTGCTGCCGTCGACGAGCACGCCGAAGTCGAGGGCGTAGGCGCTCGGCGCGGTGCCGGACTCGCGGTGGGCGGTGACGGCCGATTCGACCACGGCGCGGTCGAGGCGGCGGCCGCGGTCGCCCGCGTAGTGGTCCACGGCGAGGATCCGGCCGCGCGAGACGTAGACGCGGTACTCCGAGAGCCAGGTGACCAGTTCCGAACAGTGCACCGGCTGCCTGCGGCTGACACGCCCGAATGCCGCGAGATCGCGATCTGAGTAGCAGACGGTCCCGGGAAAACTCTTGCGCCGGTAGGCCGGTTTCACGAACAGCGGGGCGAGCTCACCGCTGTCCAGCTTGCGCTCGACATCGCCCAGCGTCGAGGTCCAGACCCTGCGCCGCAGATACGGGTGCAGCGACTCGGGGTAGTCGTCGGGTGCGGGGATCGGGATCTGCAGCTGGCGCATCGCGCCGTGCATGGCGTCGACGTCACCGGCGATGAACGTGCCGGGGCCCAGCGGTAGCTGGCCGCGCCGCACCCGCTTGAGGCTGTAGTGACGCACGGGGATGTCGAGACGTTCCAGTACCTGGACGAGCAACGTCTCTTCGTGCCGCATCGGTCCCGATCCGGCGTACTGCACAAACGCGGTGGTGAATTGCATCACCTCAATCATGCACCCGCGCAGCCGGTTCGGCGAGGTTTCCGGCATCCGGACCACCCCGCGCGGGCATGGATACCTCTAGGGTGTGGTGGATCACGGCCGAACGCGGGGCGCGAAGAGGAGAAGACAGTGGCTGCTGTGCTGGTCAAGGGGCAGAACGCGGGACTCGATGCCGCCGAGGTGGTGCTGGCGGTGCGCGGCGGGGTGGCGGCGGATCTGTCGGCGCTGCTGGTGACCGAGGCGGGCACGGTGCGCTCGGACGCGGACTTCGTGTTCTTCAACCAGCCGCAGGCGCCGGGCGTGCGGTGGACCGGTGCGGCGCTGGAGGTTTCGCCCGCGTCGGTCCCGGCCGACATCGCGCAGGTCCGGATCGTGATCACCGCCGCGACGGAGGGCGACCGGTTCGGCGCCGCCGCGGCACCGGTGGCCTCGGTCGCCGATCGCGCCGGAAACGTGTTGTACGAGTACGTGATCGAGGGCCTCGATCACGAGTCGGTGGTGATCGCGGTCGAGCTCTACCGGCGCGGCGCGCAGTGGAAGGTGCGCGCGGTCGGGCAGGGCTACGCCGGCGGATTCGCCGACCTGGTGACCGATCACGGTGTGACCGTCGACGACGAGCCGCAACCGGTGGCCGAGCCGCTCGTGCGGACCGTGCCGGGCGAGGCCGCGCTGAGCTTCGAGAAGAAACAGGTGCTCGACCTGCGCAAACGCGAGGTCGCCAAGATCCTGATCGACAAGAGCGCCTTCGGGACCAGGGCGCGGGTGGTGCTGGTGATCGACAAGACCGGCAGCATGCACAAGCTGTACCGCGGCGGCACGGTGCACCGGGTGGTGGAGCGGATGATCCCCGTCGCCACCCAGCTCGACGACGACGGCACCCTCGAGGCTTACCTCTACGCGCTCACCTACGCCCAGCTGCCCGACATCACCGTGGCCGAGGGCGAGCGGTGGGCGCGCACCTACCTGCACCTGACCGGCACCCACGAGGGCATCGATTACGACCGGCTCGGCGGCCGCAACGACGAACTGCCGATCATGCGCGCCGTCATCGACACCCTGGCCGCGAGTCCGGCGCCGACACTGGTGCTGTTCTTCACCGACGGCGGCTTCGCCAAGAAACGCGAGATCGCCGCGCTCATGCGCGAAGCGGCGCACCTGCCCGCGTTCTGGCAGTTCATCGGCCTGGGCAAGGCCAATTTCGGGGTGCTGCGGACCCTGGACGAACTCGACGGCCGCGTCGTGGACAACGCGGGTTTCTTCGCCCTCGACGACATCGACCGCGTCGACGACGCCGAGCTCTACCGCCTGCTGCTCGGTGAGTTCCCGGATTGGCTGCGTGCCGCCAGGGCGGCGGGCATCGTCGGGCCGTAGCCTGCGGAAAACCGGTTGTCGGTGACCCGGCGTGATCGTTAGCGTGTCTACCGTTTGTGGATCGGCACATCGAAAGGACGCATCATGGAACCCGTCACCGAACGCGACATCAGGGCGTCGTTCGTCAACTGCTCGAAGGGCGACGCCAAACGCCTCAACGTGCCGCGTGACCTGAGCGAACGGCCCTGGGACGATCTCGACTTCCTCGGCTGGAACGACCCGTCCTACGCGGGCCGCTGCTATATCTCGGTCCCCGGGGAGGACGGGCTGATCAGCATCGCGCTGCGGCACGAGACCGGCGGCTCCGGCAAGACCCAGATGTGCACGATCTGCCTGACCACCCATTCCGGTGGCGGCGTCTCCCTGATGACCGCCGCCAAGGCGGGGGAATCGGGCAGGCGGGGCAATACCGTCGGCACGCTCATGTGCACCGACCTGGCCTGCTCGCTCTACGCGCGCAACAAGAAGCGCCCCGCCATGGGCAGCCGCTACCGCGAGGACCTGACCGCCGAGGAGAAGGCCCAGCGCGTGCGGGAGAACCTCGCCGCCTTCCTCGGCCGCCTGCTCAGCTGAACGCGATCAGAGCATCGCGTTCATGATGGTGCCCGCGCTGGTGGCCACCACGCCGCCGATCATCGCGCCCGCGATCATCTTCGGCGACTCGAGCCCGCCACCAGTCCACTTCTCCCAGGCGAACTTTCCGCCCGCGTAGGTGATGGCTATCACACCGGACAGCAGGATGAACCAGGTGAAATACCGCACCAGCTGCAGGATCTTCTCCGACAGCGGCGGTGCCTCCGGCGTCGGATTCCCGATCTGCGCCAAGGTATCGGTGACGACGGCAAGGATCATGTCTGCTCACTTGGTGACTAGGGGAACGGCGGCCAACTGCAGAGCCGATGGTATCGGTTTTGTTGGTGTGCCGGGGGTTCGGGCCCGTATCCTGGAAGCGTTCGAATACGACAGTGCTGGAACGTAGTTCGCATCACGCGACCAAGGGGAGCAGGCTATGAGCATCATTCTGACGTCGATGGCCGACACCGTCACGACGTTCGCGCAGGTCGGTAATCCCACGCCGGAGGCACCGCCGCTGTCGGACAAGATCATGCAGATGGTCCAGTACCTGACCTGGTTCATGATCCTGTCGGGCGTGCTCGCCATCACCGTCGCCGGTGGAAAGTTCGCCTGGGAGAAGTGGAGTGGCAGCTCCATGGAATCGCCGAAGATGATCGCGGGCGCGATGATCGGCGGTGTGGTGGCCACCAGCGGCGGCACGATCATGAACGCGATCCTGGGCTAGATCCGGGCACCCTTCACGCGATTGCAGTTGCGGCACAGGATCTGCAGATTCGCCGCACTGGTCGCACCGCCGCGACTGAGCGGGATGATGTGGTCGAACTCCAGGTAGTGCCCGTCGCCGCACTCCACGCACTTCCCGCCGTCGCGCTGCCAGACCTGGGCTTTCACGTCCTGGGAGATGCTGCGGCTGTCGCGCTGACCGGGGGCGAGGACCAGGCGTTTGGCCACCCGCAGCGCGCCTTCCAGCGCCGCGGCCACATAGTCGGGATCGGTGACGCCGAAGGTGGCGCCGCCCCGCGCGGAGGTCGCCGCGATGACTACGGTGCCGTGCTCGGGATGCACCGAGACCACCCGGTTCCACGGCAGTTCGATACCGGTGCCGTCACCGACGAAACGGAGTTTCTTCGTACTCGCGATCAGTCTGCCCTCGGTGTTGCGCGGGCCGCGCGCGAGCATCCGGGCGTGCACCGCGGGCAGGTCGAGATGCACCCGTTCCTCCGGGTCCAGGTGCAGGCCGGGGGTTTCGACGGTGGGTAGTTCGCCCGAGCGCAGCCGCGACAGGGTGCGGCCGCGATGCATCCGGCGGCGCAGATCGTCGACGACGGCGCCGTTGAGGGCCAGCTCGCTGACCACGTGCTCGAACGCGTCGAGTTCCTCGGCGAACACCTCGCCGTCGGCGAAGGCGAAGGCCACCATCCGTTCCACCTGGGTCAGGCCCGCCTCGCGCAGCACCACCCGGCCGCGTTCCTCGTCGATGCGCTGGAACCGCAGCGCTGCCCACACCTCGATCCACTCCTCGGACTGGGTGCCCGGCCCGGACAGGACCCGGCGCGCGCGGGTGCGCCACTGGGTGAGGAACCCCTCGATCTCCTCGGCACAGCGTTTGCAGGGGCCGTGCCCGCCGAACAGTTTGCGCCGCAGGACATGGCCGCAGCGGGGGCAGCGGGCGCGATGGTCGTCGATGTGCGGGTGGGTGCTGCTGGTCCACTCGGTGCCGTCCCACCAGCGCAGCTGTCCGGGGGTTTCGGGGTCGGGGTGCCAGTCGGCGTGGTCGGGGTCGTGCGGGGGCGGTGGGGGGACGTCGATGACGCGACGGGTGAGCGCGGGGACGCGGCCCGCGGGGGTGCCGTGCTGGTCCTCGCGGTCCGGGTGTTCGCCGGACCGGGGTCCCGCGTCGGCGAATCGACCGGCCGTGCGGGTGGCGCCGATCCGCTCCGGTCGCGCCGGGATCTCGGCGTCGTCGCCGACCGGACGTGGCAGCGTGACCGGTTCCGCCACCGTCACCCCGAACTCCGTGGCCAGACCCGGTAGCCCGCCGACCCAGCCCTGGCCGATCGCCCGGAAACGCCACTGCCCGTCGCGGCGGTAGAACTCGCCGAACATCATCGCCTGTACCCGTTCGATGCCGTCGAGGACGTACCGGACCACGGGGCCGTCGGCGGCGTGCACGGTCAGCGTCAGCTCGGTGAGCTGATCGAAGGTGCCCTCGTCCAGCGACGCGCTCACCACGATGCGCGCCACCTCGGTCTCGGTGCGCGGCAACGACACACTCAGGCGCGCGGTACCCGGCGCGGGCTGCTGATCGAGGGTCACCGCCTGCGAGATGTGACGCGGGGCGTTGAAGAAGACGAAATCCCGGTCGCCGCGAACCAGGCCCGACTCGTCGAGCAGCAGCGCGTGCGCGTCCACCGCGTGCGCCGAACGCCATGAAAGGACCACGGCGAGAAGCGATGTCGGTACCGGCGCGTGGGCGCCCTTGCGGATTTCCATGGTCTTCGCATGATGCCACGCTGATCCGACAGGTTTGTCCGGGCGTCGGCGCCGACGGTGGTCTTCGCCGCGGACACGCGTGGGGTCCCGGCGCGGGCGAGGTCCGTGGGGCACAGTGGTGGGATGACGAACCCGAAGAAGCGGGGGCGCGGGGGTGAGCCCGTGCCGGAGCCGCAGGGGCGCAAGGTGCCGGGGGCGGATCTGCTCTCGGCCGCGCAGGCGGCGGTGGGTGCGGCGCAGATGGCGGCGGGGCAGGCCATCGACGCGGCCCAGCAGACGGCGGGATACGCCTTCGACGCCGCCGTGCGGCTGCCACCGGCCTCCGCGCAACTGGCGGCGCAGCTGCCGGATCTGGTGGAGAACCTGTCGATCGCGGTGGACCGCCTCAACAGCACGATCGACCGCCTCGACCGCACCCTGGCACTGGCGGACCCGGTCTTCGCCACCTACGACCGGTTGCTGCCCCGGCTGGAAGCCATGATCTCCCTCGGCGAGGACCTCTTCGGCGCCCTGGCGAAACTTCCCGGTGTCGGCCTGCTCGGCCGGATCACCGGCCGTGGCGGCGAGGAACCGGCCCCGGAGCCGCCACCGAAGAAGCGCCCCCGCCGCTGACCGCCGCATCACCCGGAGGCCGCTGCCTCAGGGGGCCAGGGCGCGGAAGGTGGCGGCGGCTTTGAGGACCATCTCGGCGAATTCGTCCTCGGGGTCGGAATCGAGGACGATGGCGCCGCCCGCGCCGATGCGCCATTCGTCGTCGTAGCGGACGGCCGTGCGGATGACGATATTGAGATCGGCGGTGCCGCCGAGGCCGAGGAAGCCGATGGTGCCGGAGTAGACGCCGCGGGCCTGGGTCTCGAGCTCGTCGAGGATCTCCATGGTGCGCAGTTTGGGCGCGCCGGTCATCGAGCCACCCGGGAAACAGGCGCGCAGGCAGTCGACCACGCCCGCGCCGGGACGCAGGGTGCCGCGCACGGTGGACACCAATTGGTGCAGCGTGGAATAGGTTTCGGTGGTCATCAGCTCGGGCACGTGCACCGAGCCCACCTCGCAGACCCGGCCCAGATCGTTGCGCAGCAGGTCCACGATCATCAGGTTCTCGGCGCGGGTCTTGGGGTCGTCGGCCAGGGCGCGGCGCAGCTGCTCGTCCTCGGCGACGGTACGTCCGCGTGGGGCGGTGCCCTTGATCGGCTTGCTCTCCACCACCCGGTCCCGGTCGATCTTGAGGAAGCGCTCGGGGGAGGAACACGCCACATCGAGGCCGTCGAATCGCAGGTAGGCGGCATACGGCGCGGGGTTGCAGCGGCGCAGGCGCTGGTACAGGGCCAGGCCGTCGTCGGGTGCGGCCGCCACGGCGACGGTGTCGGTCAGGCAGATCTCGTAGGACTCGCCCGCGTGCAGCCGCTCCTGGCAGACCGCGATATCGGCCAGATAGCGGTCGCGGCCCCGGATCAGGTCGGCCTGCACGGCGTCCGGATCGGCGGGTACATGCAGGTCGGCGGGATTGGCCCAGGTCGGCAGGTCGGCCAGTGCGGTGCCGGTCGCGCGCAGCCAGTCGTCGGCGGCGGGCTCGGTCGCTTCGGTGGTCAGCGCGAGCAGATGGGTGCGCCCGGCTTCGTGGTCGACCACGATCAGCCGGTCGGCGAAGATCCACTGCGCGTCGGGCGTCAGCGACCGGTGCGTGGCGCTCGCACCGCAATCGGCCTTCACCTCGTAGCCGAGATAGCCGACATACCCGCCCGCGAAATCGAACGGCAGTTCCGGCGGATCGCAGTGCCTGCGCCGCAACTCGCGATCCAGGTAGTCCAGCACGGTGCCGGGGACGGTGCGCGCACCCTGGGCGTCCGTCACGGTGACGGTGCCGTCACCGACCCGGTAACCGACGATCTCGGCGTGCGGCCCACTCGCGTCACCGAGGAAGGAGAACCGGTCCAGTCCCGGCTCGACGTGCTCGCTGTCGAGCCAGAACGCGGTCTCCGACCCGGCGTATCGGCGCAGGAAGACGGCCTCGGTATCGATGGCGCGCTCGATCACGCTGTGCCGCAACCGGAATCGCAGCTCGGGAGCCGGGTCCTCGGCCGCCACCGGCCCGCGCACCACGACCGGCGCGCTCACCGGCGTCCGCGCCTTGGTCAGATCGGCGAAATTGCGCACCAGCGCCGCACCGAACTCGCTCGACACCGATTCCGGATGGAACTGCACGCCCCACTGCGGTCGTTCCCGGTGCCGCACACCCATGATCACGCCGTCGGCGGTGGTCGCGGTGACGTCGAGCGAATCCGGCACGTGCTGGGCGGCCAGCGAGTGATAGCGCACCACGGTGAAGTCCTGCGGCAGCCCGGCGAACAGATCGCGGTCGTCGTGGGCGACCCGGTCGAGGTAGCCGTGCCGGGCCCGCGGCGCCCGGCCGACGGTGCCGCCCGCGCCGATCACGATGCCCTGATGCCCCAGGCACACACCCAGCAGCGGCAGCTCGGTCTCGGCGATCACCCGGGTGGAGATGCCCATGTCGCGCGCGCGATCGGGTCTGCCCGGGCCGGGGGAGATCACCACATTGTCGAACCGCGACAACTCCAGTGCGGCCGGATCGCCGACCTCGTCGTTGCGCACGACGGTCGGCTCGCTCCCGTTGACCTCGCTGATCAGCTGATAGAGGTTGTAGGTGAACGAGTCGTAGTTGTCGATCAAGAGCGTGCGCATCGTATCGGAAACCCTACGCCGGGCCCATGGACCGGCCTGCTCGGGCACAATGATCGCCATGTCTGTTTCGCAACCGGTCGACGTCGACCCGGGCATCGCCGATTTCGCGGCGATCGGCCGATGGATGGACGAGCGTGACCTGCCCGGCGGTCCCTTCGACACGGTCACCGCGATCGGCGGCGGCACCCAGAACATCATGCTGCGTTTCACCCGCGGCGGACGCGAATACGTCCTGCGGCGCGGCCCCAAGCATCTGCGCGCCAAGAGCAACGAGGTGATCGGTCGCGAATCGCGCCTGCTGGGCGCGCTCGACGGCACCGAGGTCCGCGCGCCCCGGGTGATCGCGGCCTGCGACGACGAGTCGGTGATCGGCGCGGTCTTCTATCTGATGGAACCGATCCGCGGCTTCAACCCGCAGACTGAACTGCCCGACCTGCACGCCGGTGACCCCGAGATCCGCAGGCAGATGGGCCTGTCCGCGGTCGAGGCCATCGCCCGCCTCGGCTCGCTGGACTACCGGGCGCTGGGCCTGGCCGACTACGGCCACCCCGAGGGCTTCCTCGAACGCCAGGTCCCGCGCTGGCTGCGCGAACTCGACTCCTACAGCGCCAACGAGGGCTATCCCGGCCCGGAGATCCCCGACGTGGAGCGCATCGGCGACTGGCTCGAGCGGCATCGCCCCACCGACTGGAGTCCCGGCATCATGCACGGCGACTGTCACCTGGCGAACATGATGTTCGACTACGACAGCCCGGCGGTGGCGGCCATGGTCGACTGGGAGATGTCGACCATCGGTGACCCGCTGCTCGACCTCGGCTGGCAGCTGGCCACCCGTCCCGAACCCGGCACCGTCGGTGCGGGGCTGATGGGCACTCTCGGCACGGTCGGCGGCCTGCCCACGCCCGAGGAGATGATCGAGCACTACGGCGAGTTCTCCGAGCGTGACCTGAGCGCGGTGCCCTGGTACACGGTGCTGGCCTGCTTCAAACTGGGCATCGTGCTGGAGGGCACGCACGCGCGGGCCTTCGCGGGCAAGGCGCCCAAACAGGTCGGTGACTTCCTGCACGCGGTCACCCTCGAGCTGTTCGGCAAGGCCCGGCAGCTCACCGAGTGATGCCCGGATCTCGCCGCAGGTTGGCCGGATCTTGATGGATCACAAGATGCGGTCATCCTAGGCTTGGCGACATGATCGTTCCCGACACCAAGAACTGGACCTGGGTCCTCGAACGGCGCTGCCCCGAGTGCGGATTCGACGCCGAGACCGTCGCCTACGCGGCGGTCCCCGAGCGCGCGCTGAGCAGTGCCGCCCGGCTCGGCGCCGCCCTCGAACGCGACGACGTGCGCGTGCGCCCCGACGACGCCACCTGGTCGGTCCTCGAATACGGCGCCCACGTGCGCGATGTCTGCCGGATCTTCGACACCCGGCTGGCCCTGATCCTGGCCGCCGACGGCGCCGAGGTCCCCCGGTTCGAGAACTGGGATCAGGACGCCACCGCCGTCGCCGACCGCTACGGTGAGCAGGACCCCGCGCGGGTCGCCGAGGAACTGTCCACCGCCGCCGACCGGGTCGCCGCCGCCTTCGCCGCCGTGCCCGCCGACCGCCTCGACCGGCGCGGCGCCCGCAGCGACGGCGCGGAGTTCACGGTCACCTCACTGTCGCGCTACTTCCTCCACGACCTCGTGCATCACGTCCACGACGTGCGGGGATAGAGATTTTCCGATTTATTTCTAGAACGTGTTACAGATTCGGCCGAAATTTCGTTAGGGTGAGTGCAGTCACTACGAGGCACCAAGCTTGGCGAGAGGTCGAGGCGGAACATGAAGACCAAGGGCGCGATCCTGTGGGGCACCGACCAGCAGTGGTCGGTGGAGGAGATCGAGGTCGGCGATCCCGTCGCCGGTGAAGTGCAGATCCGGATGGAAACGGCGGGCATGTGCCACTCCGACCATCACATCGTCACCGGCGCCACGCCGATGCCGGCGTTCCCGGTGATGGGCGGCCACGAGGGCGCCGGTGTCATCACCAAGCTCGGTCCGAACTGTCCGAGCGACCTGGCCGTGGGCGACCACGTCATCCTCTCGTTCATCCCGGCCTGCGGTCGCTGCCCCGCGTGCGTGGCCGGGCACATGGCGCTGTGTGATCTGGGCGCGGGCCTGCTCATGGGCCAGGCCATCTCCGACGGCACCTACCGCATCCAGGCGCGCGGCGAGAACGTCATCCCGATGTGCCTGCTCGGCACCTTCGCGCCCTACATGACCGTGCACCACACCTCGGTGGTCAAGATCGACCCGACCATCCCGTTCGAGGTCGCCTGCCTGGTCGGCTGCGGTGTGCCCACCGGCTTCGGCTCCTCCACCCATGTCGCCGAGGTACAGCCGGGGGAGACCGTGGTGATCGCGGGCATCGGCGGTGTCGGCATGAGCGCGCTGCAGGGCGCGGTGCTCTCCGGTGCCTCGAAAGTCGTTGCCATCGACCCGAATCCGTGGAAGCGGGAGCAGGCGCAGAAGTTCGGCGCCACCCACACCTACGAGAGCATGGCCGCCGCGATCATGCCGCTGATGGAGGCCACCGAGGGCCGCATGGCCGAGAAGGTCATCCTCACCATGGGTGAGATGCACGGCGACTACGTCGAGGAGGGCCTGATCCTCACCGGCAAGGCGGGCACGCTGGTGGTCACCTCGATGGGCCGCATGGACGCCGGCGACGTGAAGATGAACAGCTTCCTGCTGTCCATGCTGCAGAAGACGGTCAAGGGCTGCATCTTCGGCGGTGGCAATGCCCGCCAGGACGCGCCGCGGCTGCTCTCGCTCTACAAGGCCGGCCAGCTCAACCTCGACGACATGGTCACCCGCAGCTACTCGCTCGAGGAGATCAACCAGGGCTACCAGGACATGCTCGACGGCAAGAACATCCGCGGCATCATCCGCTACACCGAAGCCGACTGGTAGCTCAGCCCCGATGTTCCCGCCCGGCGAGCCGGACCACGATCTGCGCGATCAGGTCGTACGGAATCGGTTCGCCGAGTGGGAATTTCACCGTTCCCCGCCCCGACACGTACGGGGCGACGGCCCGGTCGAACTCCGCGTCGCCCTCGGGGACGGGATAGAGACTCACATGGGCCTTCCAGCCTGCGAACGAGACGAACGCCCGGCCGTCGAGGGTGGCCGCGGGTATCGCGTAGCTGATCTTCTCGCCCGCCTCCGGGACCACCCGGCGGATCGTGGCGCGGATCTGCTCGAGCACCGCGCGCGTCGCCTCGGGCTGCTCGGCGAGATAGGCGTCGACCGATGCGGGTGCGTCTGCCATGGGCTGCTCCTCGGTGCCGGACCGCTGGGGTGACCGTCCCCGATTCTAGGCGCTGACCAGCACGTCTTCCGGACGACCCGCGGCGATCAACTGCCCGTCGCGCAGCAGCAGGCAGTGGTCGGCGCGGGCCGCCTCGTCGCGATCATGAGTCGCCTGCACGACCGTCACCCCGGACTCGGCCACCTCGGTGAGCACCCGCGAGATCGCGGCCTGGGAGGCCGTGTCCAAGCCGGTCGCCGGTTCGTCGAGCAGCAGCAGCTCCGACCGCTGGGCCAGGGCTTGGGCGAGCAGGGTGCGCTGGCGCTGACCGCCGGAGAGGGTGTCGAGGCGCCGCGACGCCAGATCCGTGAGATCCATCCGCTCCACGCACTCGCCGACGACGGCGCGGTCCGCGCGCGTGAGCCGCCGCCACGGACCGCGGTGCGCCCACCGTCCCATCGCCACCGCGTCGCGCACCGTGAGGGGCAGCGTCGGCGGAATCGCGGTGTGCTGCACCACGAATGCCGGTCGGCCCAGCGCGTGTTCGACCGTTCCCGACTCGATCGTCACGGTGCCCGCGAGCGCGCCGAGCAGGGTCGACTTCCCCGAGCCGTTGTGTCCCACGATCGCGGTGACCCGCCCGCGCGGGATCGTCGCCGACAGCCCGCGCAGCACCGTGGTGCGCGCGTAACCCGCCGTCAGTTGGTCGATTCGGACCGCTGTGTGTTGCATCTCACCCCAATTGAAACGATAACCATTTTCAGTATAGCCTTCCGCGCTATGGATTGGCTGATCGCCCCGTTCGAGGTGGCATTCGTGCAGCGTGCGCTGTGGGGCGGACTGCTCGTGTCGTGCGTGTGTGCCCTGGCCGGGACCTGGGTCGTGGTGCGCGGCATGGCGTTTCTGGGTGACGCCATGGCCCACGGCATGCTGCCCGGTGTCGCGGTGGCCGCGCTGCTCGGCGGGAACCTGATCGTGGGTGCCGCCGTCAGTTGCGCGGCCATGGCCTTCGGTGTGTCCGCGCTCGGGCGCAGTCCCCGCTTCGGGGCCGATACCGCGATCGGGCTGCTGTTCGTGGGCATGCTCGCGGCGGGGGTGATCATCGTGTCGCGTTCGCAATCGTTCGCGGTGGACCTCACCGGATTCCTCTTCGGCGACGTCCTCGCGGTGCGGTCCCAGGATCTCGGCTTCCTCGCCGCGGCCGTGGCGGTCGCGCTGGTGGTGGCCGTGCTCGGCCATCGCTCGTTCGTCGCGCTCACCTTCGATCCGCGCAAGGCGCACACGCTGGGCCTGCGCCCCAAGCTCGCCAACGCCGTGCTGATCGGCCTGGTGACACTGGCCATCGTCGCCTCGTTCCACGTCGTCGGGACGCTGCTGGTCTTCGGCCTGCTCATCGCGCCACCCGCCGCCGCGCTCTACTGGTCGGACCGCATCCCGGTGGTGATGCTGCTCGCCGCGGCCATCGGCGGCCTGTCCACGGTGGTGGGCCTGCTCATCTCCTGGCACGCGCAGACGGCGGCCGGGGCGACCATCGCCGCCGTCGCGGTCGCGACCTTCTTCCTCTCGGCGATCGCGTCGTCGCTGCGGGCGCGATTCGGCCGGGCGGGGGCGGCCTCGGTCGCGGCGCTGGCCGCGGTACCGCTGGTCGGTTGTGGAACCGCCGAACCGCCGGTGCTGCCGGAGGAGACCCCGCACGGTTTCGTCGCGGGCGCCGAGGAGATGAGCGAGGTACAGACCCGGCTGATCCTGGCCGACGCCGCCGGGGCGACACGGGTGCTCGATCTGCTGACCGAACAGGTCGTCGAGGTGAACAGCATTGCCGCGCAAGCTGTTCCGGCCGTCACCTCGATCGCCACGGACGGCCGCTTCGCCTACCTGGGCTCCGGCGACCGAACTGCCGTCGTCGACGGCGGCGCCTGGACTGTCGACCACGGCGACCACCGGCACTACTACAGCGCGCCGATCAAAGCGGTCGGCGCCATGGAGCAGCCGGTCCCCGGTTCGCCGCCCGCACCGAGCGCAGTGAACGCGTCGCCCGCTCCGAGTGGATCGCCCGCGTCGAGCGTGCAACCTGTGCCGAGCGTGTCGACAGCCACCGGCTCGCAGGGGGAGCCGGGGGCACGAGTCGATGGTGACGCGGTGGTCGGCGCCTATGCGGACGCGGTGGTCGTGACGGTGGTGTCGGCGAGCGGACAGTCGACAGTGCTCGACCGGGCCGCGCTGGAGGCGGGGACCATCCCAGAGGCGCGGCCGGTGACGGGTATCGCGGTGCCGTACGGTGAGCGGATCATCGTGGCGAACGGTGACGGACGCGTCGAGGTGCGTGCGCGGAACGAGCCCAGCGGACAGGCGCAGGCCGAGCGGTGTGCCCAGCCACAGGGGCAGGCGGTGACGCGGCGCGGCGTCGTATTCGGTTGTGCGGACGGGGCGCTCGTCGTGGCCCAGCGCGACGGCGAGTTCGTGGCGGAGAAGATCCCGTATCCGGGGTCTGCCACCGACCGGGCCACCGCCTTCACCCACCGCCCCGGCAGCACCACGCTGACCGCGCTCGCGGGACGCGACGGCGTGTGGACCCTCGACATCCGGAAGAAGACCTGGACCCGGACCCCGATCGCCGACGCCGTCGCGGTGAACACCGCAAGTGAGGGCGCGCCGCTGCTGGTCCTCACCCGTGACGGTGTGCTGCACGGCATCGATCCGGAAACCGGAACGCGGACAGCGCGGGTCCCGCTGTTGGACGGCCCGGTGACCGGCACCCCGGCCATCCGTGTCGACCCGGAACGCGCCTACGTCAACGACATCCGCGGCCGCCGGGTCCACGAGATCGCCTACAACGACAACCTGCGCGTCGCCCGTGTCTTCCCGCTCGACATCGAGCCCGCGCTGATGGTGGAGACCGGACTGTGAGCACGAGAACCCGCGCTGTCGCGGCGATGCTGATCATGACGATGACCGCCCTGCTGGGCGCCTGCGCCACCGAGCCCGAACGCACCGGCATCGTGGTGACCACCAATATCCTCGGTGACCTCACCCGCACCATCGTCGGCGACGCCGCCCCGGTCACCGTCCTCATGCAGGCCGGGGCCGACCCGCACTCCTTCGCCATCTCGGCCCGGCAGGCCGCCGACATCGAGCGCGCGGCACTGGTGGTGCACAACGGGCTCGGCCTCGAGGAGGGCATCGCCAAGCACGTGAGCGCCGCCGCGGCCGCGGGCGTGCCGACCCTGGCCGTCGCCGAACACGTCGACCCGATCGACTACACCGCCGACGACTCCGCGGGCGCCCCCGACCCGCACTTCTGGACCGACCCGCGCCGTGTCCGCACGGCCGTGGAGACCATCAGCGCCGAGGTGCTCGCCCGCGTCGGGGGTATCGACGCGGCGGCCGTGCGCGCCAACACCGAGCGCTATCTCACCGAACTCGATCAGCTCGACCGCTGGATGACCGAACGCTTCGCCACCATCGCCCCCGAACGCAGGCAGCTGGTCACCGACCATCACGTCTTCGGCTATCTCGCCCAGCGCTTCGGCTTCCGGGTGATCGGCGCGGTGATCCCCAGCGGCACCACCCTGGCCTCACCCAGCGCCGCCGACCTCGACGGCCTGGCCACCGCGATCAGAACCGCGGGAGTCTCCGCGGTCTTCGCCGATTCCGCCCAGCCCGACCGCCTCGCGCGCGTGCTCGCCGAACACACCGGACTGCACGTCCGGGTGATCGCGCTGCACACCGAATCGCTGTCCGCCCCCGGCGGCGGCGCGGCCACCTATCCGGAGATGGCGCGCACCAATACCGAGGCCATCGTGCGCGGGCTGACGACCTAGTTTCACGCAGCAGAAATGGAGCAAGACATGCACACTCGGACCCGGACCACCACGCTGGTGGCCATGTCGGGGGTCCTCGCCTCGGTGGTCGCGCTGGCCGGTTGCGGCAGTGACGACACCGAGCACGACCACGCGCACACCCCGGGCGCCGAGCCCATCGCGCTCACCTACGACGGCGGCATCTACGTCCTCGACGGCGCCACCCTCGCCCAGCGCGGCCAGGTGGAGCTGCCCGGCTTCAACCGCCTCAACCCGGCGGGCGACGACGAGCACCTCATGGTCTCGACCAAGGACGGCTTCCGCGTCTTCGACGCCTACGACGCCGCCTTCACCGGCACCGAGTTCCCCGCGAACAAGCCCGGCCACGTCGTGCGGCACGCGGGCAAGACCGTGCTGTTCGCCGACGGTTCGGGCGAGGTGACCGTCATCGATTCCGGCGAACTCGGCGAGGACAAGCCCGCGACCGAGGTCTATAAGGCCGCCACGCCCCACCACGGCGTCGCGATCGAGCTGAGCAACGGCAACCTCGTGCTGACCCTCGGCACCGAGGACAAGCGGGTGGGCATCGTCGCCCTCGACGGCGACCGCAAGGAACTCACCCGCAACGAGGACTGCCCCGGCGTGCACGGTGAGGCCACCGCGCAGGGTGAGGCGGTGGTGGTCGGCTGCCAGACCGGCGCGGTCGTCTACCGCGACGGCAAGATCACCAAGGTCGCGAGCCCGACGGCCTACGGCCGGATCGGCAATATGGCGGGCAGCGACGCCTCGCCCATCGTGCTCGGTGACTACAAGAAGGACAAGGACGCCGAACTCGAACGCCCGCAGCAGGTCTCGCTGGTGAACACCACCGACGGCACCCTGCGCCTGGTCGACATCGGCACCAGCTACACCTTCCGCTCGCTGGCTCGCGGCCCGCAGGGTGAGGCGCTGGTGCTGGGCACCGACGGCAAGATCCACGTCATCGATCCGGTAGCCGGGACCGTCACCCGCACCATTCCGGTGCTCGGCACCTGGACCGAACCGCTGGACTGGCAGGCCGCGCGGCCCGCGCTGTTCGTGCGAGGCGGCATCGCCTACGTGAGCGACCCGTCCGCCAAGCAGGTACATCGCGTCGACCTGGCCGAGGGCAAGGTCACCGCGAGCGCCACACTGGCCTCGGCACCGAACGAGATCAGCGGCGTCAGCGGGCACTGACCCCGCGGCACCGGCTGACGGCGGTCACCGTCACCGACCCGAGCGCCCGCTCAGCGGCTGCCCGCGTTCCCCGAATCACCTGGGGGACGCGGGCATTCGTCGCGTCAGCGGGTGGCACACCGGATGACGGCCTCGCGCAGATTGCGGCTGCGCACATCGTCGAGGATCGCCATCCCGAGCCGGTTCATGCTGTAGCCGAAGCCGAGACCCGTTGCCGGATCGGCGAATCCGAACGATCCACCCAGGCCGGTGGTGCCGTAGGCGCGCTTGTCGGAGCCGAACCGGAAACTGCCGCGCGACTTGCGGAAACCGAGGTGGTAGCGGCTCTTGGTGTGCAGCACCAGGTCGTCGTCGGGGATCGCGGCGGTCTCGGCCGCGGCGAGCAGATCCAGGACCTCGTCGCCGATCGGCAGCGCGCCGGTGCGTCCGGCCGCCGCGCCGTACACCCGGGCCAGTGCCCTGGCATTGCCCACGCCGTTCATCCCCGGCCACTCGACTTCGAGGAACTCCCGGCGGGTGGCCCGGGCGGGCGCGCCGGGACGTGGATTGGTCAGCGCGGCATAGGAATACCCGCGCTTGGCGTAGACCTCGGCGCCGATGCGCAGCGGCACGTCGGCGAGCTCGTAGCGCAGGATGTCGAGGCCCTTGGTGGCCGAGAGCACGGCGATGCGCTCCATCGGCTCGCTCGCGGGCAGCCCGATGAACAGATCGGCCTCGACCTTGTCGGCGATCTCCTCGGCGAAGAACCGGCCCAGACTCCGGCCCGCCGGATCGACCCGGCGCAGCAGCTCGCCCTGGTACAGCCCCAGGGTCAGCGCGTGGTACCCGTGCCGGGTGCCCGGCGCCCACGCCGGTTTCTGCGCGGCCAGGATCCGCGCGAGCGCGTCCCGGTCGGCCAGCTCGTTCAGCTTCACCACGCGGTCGAGCCCGGACAGCCCGGCCTGGTGATCGATGAGCTGGCGCACGGTGATCCGCTCCTTGCCGTGCGCGCCGAACTCCGGCCAGTACGTCGCCACCGGCGCCTCGTAGTCGAGCAGACCGCGCGAGACCGCCACCGCCAGGGTGAACGCCGACATCCCCTTCGACGAGGAGAACACCGGCACGAGGGTGTCGCGCTCCCAGGCGACCTCCCGCGCGCGGTCGCGGTGCCCGGCCCACAGGTCGACCAGGGGCTGGTCACCGGCATAGACGGCGACGGCGGCGCCGATCTCGCCGTGGGCGGTGAAGTTGCGGCGGAAGGCATCGGCGACAGGGCCGAAACCGGCCGCCACGTCACCGTGGATCGAGGGTGCGGGACTCATGGTGACCCGATCGTAGCCGCGTCTCGTACGCTGCCGGTATGCGTTCCTTCGAGCAGCTAGAGCACTGGCCGGTGCGCCACGCCGCCGCCGCGGTGCGCACCGCGGACGGCATCTCCACCACCGGCGACATCGACCGCGTCTTTCGGCTGGCCTCGGTGACCAAACCGCTGGTCGCCTACGCCGCGCTGGTCGCGGTCGAGGAGGGCGCGATCGAACTCGACCAGTCGGCGGGCCCACCCGGCGCCACCGTGCGCCACCTGCTCGCCCACACCTCCGGCGTCGCCTTCGCCACGCCCGAGGTGATCGCCGCGCCCGGGGCCCGGCGCATCTATTCCAGCGCGGGCTTCGAACTGCTCGCCGATTTCCTCGCCGCCGAGACCGGCATCGCCTTTCCCGAATATCTGCGCGACGCGGTGTTCACCCCGCTGGAAATGACCACCGCGGAGCTCGACGGGTCGGCCGGGCACGGCGCGCGGGCCTCGGTCCGTGACCTGAGCCGGTTCGCCGGGGAGTTGCTGACACCCGAATTGATATCTCGGCAAACATTCGACGAGGCGACCTCGGTGCAATTCCCCGGCCGCGACGGCGTGCTCCCCGGATTCGGTTCCCAGCGCCCCAACGACTGGGGATTGGGTGTCGAAATCCGGGACGGAAAAGCCCCGCATTGGACCGGATCCCGCAATTCCGCGCGCACCTTCGGACACTTCGGGCAGTCCGGGACGTTCCTGTGGGTCGACCCGGAAATTGGGGTGGCGACCATCGCACTGAGCGACGAGAATTTCGGCGACTGGGCGCGAACGGCGTGGCCGAAATTCAGCGATTCCGTTATCGCAGAGACATCCAACACGCAGTGAAGTAACACCCGCAACACCGAACACTTCAGTACACTCGGGCCACGCCAGTCCGCGACGGGTCGTTGGGGAAGACGCTCCTTGTCGAGGCTGGAGGTGTTGGTAGTGCGCGCATCGAGTCAGTTCGCTGACGCGACGGCGGGTGTGGTCTACATCCACTCGTCGCCCGCCGCGTTGTGCCCGCACGTGGAATGGGCACTGTCGACGGCACTCTCGTCGCCGGCGAAATTGCGCTGGAACGCGCAACCCGCCGACGGGCATCTGCGCGCCACCAGCGATTGGATCGGTCCGGTGGGCACCGCCGCCCGGATTGCCCAATCATTGCGCGCCTGGCCCGTGCTGCGCTTCGAGGTCACCGAGGACCCCAGCGACGGCGTCGACGGCGAGCGCTACAGCTTCGTCCCCGCCCTGGGCCTCTGGCACGGTTCCACCGGCGCCAACGGTGACGTGATGCTGGGCGAGATGCGATTACGCGCCTTACTGCAGACCGCGAACGAACTCGGCTCCCACGGCACCTACGACTTGTCCGCCGAGATCGACCGCGCGCTGGGCACCGCCTGGGACGACGACCTGGAGGCCTACCGGCAGGGCACCGACGGCGCGGGCGCCGAGGTCACCTGGCTGCGTCGCGACGTGGGCTGACCGGCCGCTTCCCTGGCCGGTGTCGGTGGGGGCTGCTAGCGTCATCGACATGAACTGTGGGGGTGGGGATGTCGTCGCCGTACGCTGAAATTCCGGAGGTGCGCGCGGCGACCCGGCGCGCGGGTGGGGCCGGGCTCGCGCTCGCCGCGGTCTTGCTGATCTGCGCGCTGGGGCTGGTCGTGTCCGGGCTGAACTCGTCGTATCTGATCGTCGTGTGCGTGGTGGCGTTGGTGCCGGGCATGCTCGGGCTCGGCCTGCTCTCGGGCTCCCGGCGCATCCTGCGCGGCGAGATCCAGGGCGCCACGTACGCGATCGGGCTGCTGGCGACCATGTCCGGGCTGGCGGCGCTGGGCACGGTCGGCGCCCTGATCGACGGGCCGTGGGGCGCCAAGATCATCATGGTCGTCCTGCTTGCGGGCACGATCGGTACCGCCGTGCTGGTCGCCCGGGCCGAGCGCGCGCTCAAGGGGCAGTACAGCGCGCGGTGATCAGCCGCGTCGGCGTCGCCATTGCGCCACCGTCACCGCCGCGGTGAACAGGACGACGGCCACGGCCACGAAATAGAGCAGCGAACCGTTGCGCCCGAAGCGGGGCAGGAATGCCAGCTCCTGCCCGGTGGCGGCGACCGCGTTGAGGAACGGGGCGTAGGCCTGCAGGGTGTAGCCGTCGGGGAACAGGCTGATCGAGTTCTCCGCCACGTACACCCAGAACAGCAGCACCGCGATCGCGGCCGGTGGCGTCCGGATGACCGAGCCGACCGCGATACCGATCCCGCACGCGGCGAACGCGTAGATCGGCACCGTCCACAGGTAGCGCAACCCGGCGGGGTCGCCGAGCGAGACCTCGCCGTAGACCAGCGGGAACAGCGCGGGCAATGCCGTGAGCACGACAACGAGCAGCACCAGCGAGCAGACCGCCGCGAGCGTGCCGTAGAAGATCCAGCGGGCCAGCGCCGCGGTCCAAATCCGGGGGAACAGGAAGGCGTCGAGGTCGCGCAGGTTCTCCCGCGAGCGGGTGGCGTGGGCGAACGCGGCGGTCACCAGCATGATGCCGGTGGCGAAGGTGATCACCCAGTACACGGCATTGGTGGTACTCACCGAGGTCACCTGGAGCTGTCCGGGAATCGCGGCGAATCGTTCGGCGACACCGGCGATCCCGAAGGTGATCAGCGACGGAAGGCCGAGTGTGAGCGGCACGGCGACCAGCCACAGGAAGCCGCGACCGCTGGTGCGCGTCCATTCGGCGGCGAGGCCGCGACCGATATCGGCGAGGGGACCTCTCATGCCGCCGCACCCGTGATGCGCAGGTAGGCGTCTTCGAGGCGGTCGCCGTCGCGGACCAGTTCGGTCAGCGGGGCGTCGGCCAGCACCCGGCCCGCACCGAGCACCACCACCCGGTCGGCATTGCGTTCGGCCTCGTCGAGCAGGTGCGAGGTGACCAGCACGCAGGTGCCCGCGTCGGCGAGTTCGCGCAGCAGCGCGCGGATCCAGTGGATGCCCGCGATGTCGAGGCCGTTGAGCGGTTCGTCGAGCAGCAGCGTGCGCGGCCGGACCAGCAGCGCCGCGGCGATGCCGACGCGCTGGAGCATGCCCAGGGAGTACTGCGCCAGCCGGCGATCGGCGACCTCGTCGAGTCCGGTCGCGTCCAGAACCTCGCTCACCCGCGCCGTGGGCAGTCCGCGGGAGCGGGCGATCCAGCGCAGATGACGGCGGGCGGTGTGCCGGGCATCGAAGGCCCGGTAGTCCAGGTGCATGCCGAGCCCGGCCGGGGTGGTGTGCCCGGCCCGCACCCGGACGCCGTCGACCGTGACGGTGCCCGCGGCCGGGGCGAGGATTCCGCACACGCAGCGCAGCAGGGTGGACTTGCCGGTGCCGTTGAGGCCGAGCAGATAGGTCACCGCGGCGTCGGGGACGTCGAGCGCGGGGATGTCGAGCACCGTGGTGTCCGCGTAGCGCACGGTGAGGTCGCGGATATCGATCACCGTCAGAAATCGCAGGGAATCGGCAGGCCGACGGTCTTCACTCCGGCGCACAGCGATTCGTTGGCCAGCTTCCAGCTGCCGTCGATGCGCTTCCAGGTGACCTGCATGGTGATGGTCGGGCGCCCGGCCGAGCCGCTGTGCAGGATCGCGGTGTGCACGTCGCCCTGGTGGGTCTCGGGACCGGTCACCTCGTTCCAGCCCCGGGGCGCGCGGAACAGGCCGAGGTTGTAGACGGTGCGCGGCACGATCACCGCGTTCGCGCCGCCCTCCAGATTCGCGGCCTTGGCCTCGTCGGAGGCCGGGGTCTCGACCAGGAAGCGCACCTGCTCGTTGAGCTCGGCCAGCGTCGGGACGTCGCTGGTGATGCGGAAGGTCCCCGGTTCGGCCACCGCCGCCGGGCTGCTCATCAGCACCGCCGCGGCGGGGACGGCGAGGGCGAGGGCGGACCGCAGGACTCGGCTGCTCATCATTTATTCAACCCTTCGGGTGAGCGGAGTTACACTCCAGATTTCTGGCAAAATGCCAGTTGATGGCAGTAAGTTAGCCTAGCCTTATGACTTCGGTCAAGACTCATTTAAATAAGATCGAGCCCCGGCCGGGCAGTGTCCCGGCCGGGTGACCCGAGACGGGAAGGTGGTGGTGACGGTGCGGTGCTCAGCCCGCGATCGGCGCGCGGTGCGCCGATCGGGTGGTCAGGCGCAGGGTCACACCGCAGTCGCCGCCGGGGTCCGGACGCACGTCGACATCGAATTGTGTTGCGAGCGTGGGCGAGTGACGCTCGAGGACGCGCTCGATCATGCCCTGCTGGATGCCGCTGACGATCTCGGGCGCGTTGCGCGCGATGCGCCGCAGCGGGCAGTTGCACAGCTGGATCTCGTGCGTGCCGAAACTCGACACCGCCCCCGACACCTGGAATCCGAGCCGGGTCAGCGTGGTGGTCACCAGCGTCACCGGGTCCGGCAGATCGGCCTGCGGTTCGCCGGGATCGCTGAGGCTGTCGGCCCACATCCGCCCGGCCGCCGCGGCTTTGGCGCGCCGCGCGGCGGGGGTGTCACCGAGCTGGGCCAGCAGCGCGTCCAGCACGGGCGCGGCGGGATCGGCGCCGACCGCCACATATCCCTTGCGCGGGCGGCCCACTGTCTCCGACGGCAGCCAGGTGCCCTCCACCAGACCCGCGTCGATGAGCGCGTTGAGATGGAAGCGCGCGGTGGTGATGTGGATGCCCAAGGTCTGCGCGATCACCGGCGCGTCCAGGGGTTCCAGGGAATCACGCACCAGCGCGAACACCCTGTCCCGCTGCCGGGGTGTGCTGACCATCGGCGCTCCTCTCACGCCGTGACCGGCGACTTCCCCTTCGATTGTAGGACCGCCGCACCCCGCGGCCGCACCGACAGGAGCACATCATGACCACACCACTGCCCTTCGACCATCGCGATTCCGCGCACATCCCCGGGCACTGGCTGCTCGCGCGTCTCGGCAAACGGGTGCTGCGACCGGGCGGGATCGAGCTCACCGAGCGCATGCTCGACGCCGCCGCGTTGCCCGGTGCCGAGGTGGTGGAACTCGCCCCCGGCCTCGGTCACACCGCCGAGGCCATCCTGCGCCGCGAACCCGCGGGCTACCGGGGTGTGGAGGCCGACGACGCCGCCGCCGCGCGCAGCGCCGAGGTCGTCGGCACCCGCGGCGCCGTCACCACCGGCGACGCCGCCGACACCGGCCTGCCCGCGGACTCCGCCGACGTGGTGGTCGGCGAGGCCATGCTCACCATGCAGACCGACCCGCACAAGGCCGCCATCATCGCCGAGGCGTTCCGGGTGCTGCGCCCCGGCGGCCGCTACGCCATCCACGAGCTCGCGCTGCACCCCGACGACCTCGACGACGCCGTCAAGACCGAGATCCGCAAGGCGCTGGCCCGCTCGATCAAGGTCAATGCCCGGCCGCTGACGCGCACCGAGTGGACCGACCTGCTCACCGCGGGCGGATTCGTCGTCGAGACCGTCGATTTCGCGCCGATGGCGCTGCTGCGACCGCGCCGCGTGCTCGCCGACGAAGGTCTGCTCGGCACCGCCCGCATCATCAAGAACGTGCTGCGCGACCGCGCCGCCCGGCAGCGTGTGCTCGCCATGCGCGCCACCTTCACCACCCACGCGAAGGCGCTCACCGCCATCGCCGTCATCGCCAGGAAGCCGAACGCATGAGCACTCTCGTCACCGACACGACCGCCTGGCAGCCCAGGGACGGCGAGCTGCCCAATATCCAGCGCCTGCTGGCCGGGCCCGGGATCACCCTGGTCCGCCTCAGTTTCCGGCAGGGTCAGGTGCTCGACGAGCATCGCGCGCCGGGCCCGATCCTGATCAGCTGTGTCTCCGGAGTGATCGATCTCGATGTCACCGCGGGCGGGGCGGTCGAGGCGCACCGGCTCGAACCCGGCGCCACGATCTATCTCGCCGCCGGTGACCCGCACCGCCTCGAAGCCCGCGCCGACGCCGTCGTGCACCTCACGCTCCAGCGGAACCTGACTCCCGCGTGATCAGGCGGTGGTGAAGGCCGCGGTGTTGGCGGCCGCCCAGGCGGCGAAGGTGGTCGGTGGGCGGCCGGTGATGTCGGTGACGCTGGTGAGCGGGAGGGTGGCCGGGTCGGGGGAGTAGCCGGTGAGGACATTGTCGACATACCAGTTCGCCCGCGCACCCATGCTGGGGGCCAGCGCGGCGACGGTGTCGTCGCGGGAGGCTCGCTCGAAGGTGAGCTCGCGCCCGAGCGCGGTGGCGATGTGGTCGAGAAGCTCTGTGCGGGTGAGGACTTCGGGACCCGACAGGGTGAGGGCCCGGTTGCCGGTGTCCTCGGCGAGCAGCGCGGTGGCGGCGACCGCGGCGATGTCGTCCATGGCGATCGGTGCCGTCGCGGCCTGCGGATACGGCTCACGCACGGTGCCGGTCTCGCGGATCTGGTGCGCCCACATGATCGAGTTCTCCATGAAATCCGCGGGCCACAGATGCGTCCAGGACATGCCGCTGTTCTCGACCGCCGTGCACACCGTGCCCCACCAGCTCTCCGGTTCGCCCGACAGGTCGACCACGTGCCGCACTCCGGCCGCGCGCGCCAGCGCCAGCACCTCGGTGACGGTGCCGGGTGAGGGCGCCAGATACATCCGGTCGACACCTTCGAATGCCGCGCCGAGGCTGTCCGGGCGGCCGATATACCCCTCGGCCACCTCCACTTCCGGCGGCAGGGCGGCCCGGCCGGGGTCGGTGGTGAGTGCGCGGACGTCGCTACAGCCAGCGGCCAGCACATGGTCGACGACCTTGCGGCCGATATTGGCGGTGGCTCCGGTCACCAGGATGGTCATGGGTTTCCTTCCGGTCGGGCTCGGTGAACCACTGATTGTGCCGACGGAATCGTCCTCTGGCACATGGCCTCAGCAGCCGTCCGGCAATCGGTGATGTTTTTCCGATATCACCGCAGGTGGTTCCGCTCGGGCGTGACCGATGCGAAAATGTTCGCGGACCGAGATCCGGTCCAGCAGAGGATGTTCCGCCGTCACCGGCGGGCAGACTGGAGGGGCACGATGACATTTTCGTCTCGAACTAGTTCCAGTGCACGGCGTATCGGAGCGGTCGCGGTCCTCGCGGCCGGGGCACTCGGTCTCGCGGCCACCACCGCGCACGCCGGACCCGCCGCGGCCGCTCCGATCGTCCAGGGTTCCGAAGGGGGAGTGGCCTTCACGGCGAGCCCGCTCGCCGACGGTTCCGGGCTCACCGCGTCGGTCGCCGACGGCACCTTCCGTCTCGCGGGCGGTGTGGTCACCCTCGCCGACCGCAGTGGCCGGGTGGTCGCGTCGGTGCCGACCAGGATCGTCACCGGCGCGGGCGATTTCGACCTCGCGGCGGGTGTCGCCGCCGACGGGCAGTCGGTCACCCTGCGTCCGGTCGCGGCGCCCGCGGTGGTCACCGACAATCTCGCGTCCTTCGTCGACGAGGCGAGCGACACCCAGGCCCGCAAACAGTACAACGCGGGCATCGGCGCCCTGGTGGGCGCAGGGATCGGCGCGGTGCTCGGCTTCTTCCTCGGTGGGGTCGGCGCGCTGATCACCATTCCGATCGGTGCGGGCATCGGCGCCCTCATCGGTTACTCGACGCCGTAGTGAATCGGTGGTGGCCGGTGCCGACCGGTCACCACCCGCGTCGGCCTCGGTAGGTTGTCCGGGACGGGACAGCAACGGAGGCAGGCCATGACGTTGTTCGACTACGACGCGGAACTGCGGCGACACAACATCGCCCTGCGCGCCGCCGCAGGCGTCCGCGCCGGTGACCGCGTGCTCGACATCGGATGTGGCACCGGTCTGACGAGCCGCGAGGCGGCCCGCGCCGCCGTCGATGGTCAGGTGCTCGGCGTGGACATCACCCCGGCGATGCTCGGCGAAGCCGAACGGCTGGTGGCCGCAGAAGGTTTGTCCCATCTCACTTTCCAGCTGGCCGACGCCCAGGTCCACCCCTTTCCGCACGCGGGTTTCGACCTGTGTATCAGCCGCTTCGGCACCATGTTCTTCGCCGATCCGGTGGCCGCGTTCACCAATATCGGTCACGCGCTGCGCCCCTCGGCCCGCCTGGTGATGCTGGTGTGGCAGGGCTACGACCGCAATCCCTGGGCCACCGAGATCCTGCCGGTCCTCGGCGCCGCGCCCTTCCTCGGCAGCCCGGGGCCGTTCTCCCTCGCCGAACCCGCCGTCATCGAGAACATCCTCACTGCGGCGGGTTTCCGCGATATCGGGATCACCGAACTCGACGAGCCCGTCTACTACGGCCCCGACGCGGCCGCCGCGCTCGACAACCTGCTGCGTCTGTCGTATTTCCGGGTGAACCTCGCTGCCCTCGACACAGCCGCCGCCGAGCGTGCCCGCCGACGCCTGCTCGCCGTCCTCGCCGCCCACGAGACCGGCGACGGCGTGCTGTTCGATTCGCGGTCCTGGATCGTCACCGCCCGTCGGTGAATCCTTTCGCCCGGCGCCCGCCTCTCATAGGTGTCCCGGCACCGTGCCCGGACGGAGACGGAGGTTGTCGTGGTCATCGGAATCGGCGTGGTGGTCGGCTTGATGGTGCTGTGTACGTGTCTGGTGGTAGTGCGTCGCGGGCGGGCCGGGCGTGACTGACCCGCGCTGGCCCGACGACACCGTGATCCGGGCCGCCCAGGGCGGTGACGTCGAATCGATCGCCGCGCTGGTCTCGGGCGCGCACCCGAATATCCGGCGTTTCGCGCTGTCGCTGTGTGCCACCCCGGAGGACGCCGAAGACGCGGCCCAGGAAGCGCTGATCATCCTGTATCGCAAGATCGGGATGCTGCGCGCCTCCGGCGCTCTGGCGTCGTGGATGTTCCGCATCGTGCGCAACGAGTGCCTGCGGCGCGCACGACTCCCCGGCGGGCGCCTGCCGCTGCCCGACCGCGACCTCGCCGACTCCGCCGAGGACGAGATGCTGCGCCGCGCGGAAGCGAGCCGGGTGGCGGCCGCGGTGGCCGCCCTGCCCGCCGAACAGCGTCACGTGCTGGTCATGCGTGACATCCAGGGCTACAGCGGGCGCATGGTCGCCGACACCCTCGGCCTCAGCACCGCCGCCATGAAATCCCGCCTGCACCGCGCCCGCGCGACCGTTCGCGAAACACTGCGCCCGGCTCTCGAGTCCACTCCAGGAGAACACCGTGCCGAACACTGACGGCCCCGGCTTCGCCAGCGCGTCCCTCCCGGCGCACCTCGTCCGCGGCGCGGTGGGTTTCGGCGCGCTCGCCGGCGCCCTCGCCCTCTACCCGATCCTCGGTCTGCTCAGCGTGGCACTGCTCCCACTCGGCCTGTTCGCCCTACGCGGCTGCCCGATGTGCTGGGTGATCGGCCTGGCGCAGACCGTGTCCCGCGGCCGGGTGCGGCGCAGTTGTCAGGACGGGCAGTGCTCGCTGACAGTCGCTCGGTCCGAAGAGCAGTCCACCAGCGAACATGTCGGAGGTGTCACCTAGAGTTCGGCCGCGAACGACAAGCGGCTGAAAGGGGACTGGTATGGGGTGGCAGGCGCAAGGGGTGATCGTCGAAGGAACCGTCGATCCGGCCGGACTTCCGGGGCGTCCGCGCGACACCGGCGAGCGAGTCGATCTCGACGAGGTGCACCGGCGGCCCTGTGACTACGGGGTGGCCGAGGTCGACGGCTGGACCTTTCTCGCCGATCCCGACATGCGGGTGACCTTCGACGACGAAGTGCTGGAAGGACTGTCCGGCTCGGGTCGAGTGCTGGCCTGGGTGAGCAACAGCGTCTCGACCGTGCACGGATTCGGGTGGTATCGCGACGGTGAGCTCGTGCGGCGGATCGTCTACGTCGAGGGGGAAGTGGCCGACGAGTACGGGCCCGCGCTCGCGGCGGAGACGAACGCGCCCGACAACACCGACGAGGACTTCGTCTTCGAGATGATGTGGCGGCTGACCGGACTCGGCTGGGGTGTCGGCGCCGACGCCGTGTACAGCGAATGGGCGTGCACCGAGGAGACGGCCGGTTAGCCGGTGCGGCGGAGCTGGTTGCGGTATCGCTCGCCCCAGGCTTCCATCAGGGCGATGATCGGGATGAGGTCGCGGCCGAAGCTGGTCAGCTCGTATTCGACCCGGGGTGGCACCTCGGGGAACACGGTGCGGGTGAGCACGCCGTCGCGTTCGAGTTCGCGCAGCTGCGCGGTGAGCATGCGCTGGGTCACCTGCGGCATGGCGCGGCGCATCTCGTTGAACCGCGCCGTGCCCTCGCTGAGCAGATAGACGATCATGCCCTTCCACTTGCCGCCGAGCACATCGAGGGTGACCTCGACCGGGCAGTCGAAATCGAGATCTTGCTTACGTGTGGCCATGCGCGTCCTCGTCTCACCGGCAAAGGTATGGAAAAGGGTACCGGGTAACAGAAATGTGCGTTCTTACGCGGAAATTCCCGGTCGGGCAGGCTCGGTCGCACACCCCGATCCAGACCTGAGGAGTTCCGAGATGGCCCAGCTACTGCGGCTCGACGCCAGCCCGCGCCAGTCCCGCTCACACACCCGCACCCTCGTCGGCGAGTTCGTCGACCAGTGGCGCCAGGCCAGGCCCGAGGACACGGTGATCCACCGCGACCTGGGCCACCGACCGCCCCCGCACCTCACCGAGGACTGGATCGCCGCCGCCTTCACCACCCCCGACCAGCGCACCCCCGCCATGCACGCCGCCCTGGCCGACAGCGACGAACTGGTCGACGAAATGCTCGCCACCGATGTGCTGGTCCTGGGCGTCCCCATGTACAACTTCGGCATCCCGGCGATGCTCAAGGCCTACATCGACAACATCGTCCGCGTCGGCCGCACCTTCGCCTTCGACCCCGCCGCCGACGCGCCCTACACCCCGCTCACGGCGGGCAAACGCGCGTTCGTCATCGTCGGCACCGGCGACGCGGGCTACGACGTGGGCGGCCCGCTGGCCCACATGAACCACGTGGAGCCGTATCTGCGCACCGCGCTGGGATTCATCGGCATCGACGACCTCGAGTTCGTCTACACGGGCAACGACGAGTTCGGCGGCGAACGCCTGCGCCGCTCTCTCGAATCCGCCCGCGAGCGGGTCGCGACATTGACTGCCGATCGTGAGTCGGCGATGGCGAGCTGACGGGTGGTTCAGCCGAGTGGAGCGAGGATCGCGACACCGGCCCGGACGGCCGCCCAATCGGTGACATCCTGGGCGGCCAGCGCCCGCGACAGCCACGTCCGGCGCTGGGCCTGTTCCCGGACCAGCGCCGGGAGGTCGAGTTCGATGTCCGGGGCGAGACCGGTTTCTGTGAGCCGGTCGATACGTTCCTGCATGGCGTCGAGCAGTCGTCGGTCGAAATCTGTTATGGCTGAGACGAATTCGGATGTCTCGATGGTCCGGCGCCCGGAAGGTGGTGCGGAGAACACGATCTCACCCTCCGGATCGGCGTTTTGCTGCCAGGCCACGGTGATCGTGTCCTCGGAGCCGAGGGTGCGCCACCAGCGAAACGAGGGCCCGAACCGGAGATACCCGCTGTCGGTCCAGCGCACACCGTAGGCATCGGTGGCGGCATCGACCACCGGGTCCTCGGTCTCGACCCAGTGCCCGGACCCCGCAGCGAAGAACTCCACCAGGTCATCCGGGACCGGCTCCAGAGCCGACGGCAGCACACCGAGCAAGTCCTCCCACAGCCGCACGACGTAGTAATCGGCCCAGGAAGCGGAACCGCTCTCGTCCGGCGAGTCCGTGGGCGGCGTCGCGTACCGCAGGAACTCGACACCGCCGATGTCCATGCAGTACCGCCCCTGCGTGAGCGCGAACCAGTGCAGACGGCGATGCTCACCCCACGGAACTACGTCCTCGACGGGCGACAGCTCGAACCGCACACCCATCCCGTTCCGTGTCACCGGCCTGGTTTTCCCCTCTGCCACGACAGTGGTTGTACCAACAGGCGGTTCGCGCGCTGCGGGAGAGTCATGCGGTCCGTCGCGTGCGCTCGAGCATCGCGACCAGGTCCGCGGTCGGACGGACATCACCGAACGACCGGTAGAACGTGTGCAGAGTGGCGTTGTGGACCTGATCGGTGGGCGCGGCATTGGCGTCGGCGATCATGACGGTCCGGAAGCCGAGCGTGGCGGCGTCGCGAGCCGACGACTCACTGCACACATTGGTGACGGTACCCGCGATCAGGACCGTGTCGATGCCGCGTTCACCGAGCAGTCGCGGCAGCGGGCAGCGGCCGGGGAAGAACGCGCTGAATCCCGACTTCTCGGCGAAGAGGTCGTCGGGGGCGACCGAAAGGCCGGGCCACAGGCGGTCGGGGAGCGGGCCCGAACCGCCTGAGCCGCTGTATCTCTCGGCGACAGCGGGACCGAAGAACTCGATCGCCGCCGCGGTGGGTGGCTCGGTTCCCGGCACCACCCAGGCGACGGTTCCGTCGACCGCTCGCAGGGTGTCGGCGAGATGGTTGATATTGGGCACGATCCCACGGCAATACGGGTTGGCGCCCACGTGGAACGGCACCATATCGATCACGACCAGCGCGGTGCCGGCCGCGGTGAGGCGTGGATAGGCATGCCGACGGCCGCGTCTGGACTCGTGACGGGCGTACTCGCGGGGGTCGATGGTCCAGTCGTGCGGTTCGACCGATTCTTCGGGCACGAACCCATCGTGCCGCAGTGCCGGCCAGACGGCAGGGCGACCGGCACATCGGTGCGGACCGTGGGGCCGGGGCTAGGGTTGGTCTTCGAGTCCAGGAGGCGCACCGTGACGGAATCGACCATCGAACTCGCCGGATATCGACTGCCGCGCATAGGTTTCGGTGCGATGCGGTTGCCGACCGAACCGGCCGATGAGCGGGCGGCCTCGATCGCGCTGCTGCGGGAGGCCGTCGAGCTCGGGGTGCGGTTGGTCGATACCGCGCATCTGTACGGCTGGGGTGCCAACGAGGAGTTGGTGGCGCAGGCGTTGTCGCCGTACGCGGACGGGCTGCTCGTGGCGACCAAGCTCGGTGTCGAGCAGCGCGCCGATCATCCCGACGGCGCGGTCTACAACGGGAGCGAGAAGTTCCTGCGCGTCCAGGTCGAGGACGCGTTGCGGCGCTTGCGGGTCGAACGGATCGATCTGATGCAGCTGCATCGCGTCGACCCGGAGATCCCGGTGGCCGAACAGGTCGGCACCCTGCGCGATCTGCGCGACGAAGGAAAGATCGGCCACATCGGCCTCTCCGAAGTGGACACCGCCCAGCTCGCCGAAGCCCGGTCGGTCGTAGAGATCGCCAGCGTGCAGAACCGCTACAACATCCTCGACCGCGAACACGAGCCCGTCGTCGCCGCCTGCACCGCCGCCGGAATCGCCTTCCTCCCTTGGCGACCCATCGCCGCGGGCACCACCGGCGAGACCACCGCCATCACCGAGATCGCAACCGACCTGAACGCCACCCCCACCCAGATCGCGCTCGCCTGGCTCCTCCACCACTCACCCGTCATCACCCCCATCCCCGGCACGGCCGCACGCACACACCTCACCGAAAACCTCGCCGCGGCCCACCTGAACCTCACCGCCGAGCAGTACGAACGCTTGAACAACCTGGCCACGGCCGAGCAGAGATAGTGCGGCCCGGTCGAGAGCTGACGCGGGGCCGGAGCAGATCGAAGAGTGCGGGAACCGTCCCGCACTCTCAGGGGTGGGCGCAGAGGGGATCGAACCCCCGACCGCTGGTGTGTAAAACCGAGCAGCATCGTCCCGCCTGTCTCGCCCTGTCCTTCCCGTCCAGGTCGCGGCCGGTAAACCGTCCCGTCTGTCCCGCTCAGTCCGGCCTGTCTCTGCCTGTCTTGGAGAGTTCTTGGAGAGTTGGGGGTTTCGGGTGCGCCCTGGCTACAGCGTGGCGCCGAGCCAGTTCGCGAACCCGAGCAGACTCTCGGACTGCCGCCGCTGCACCGCCGCGACCCCGTACAACGTCTCCCGCACCGAAGGATGCAAACGGGTCTGCTGCGGGGCCGCGGCCCGAGCCTTGTTCAGCGCGGCCAGCGCCCGATCCGGCTTCCCCGACATCAGCCACGCACGGGCGTTGTCCTGCCAGTGGTGCGCCACCCGTGTAGGCGGCGCCGCCGGGCCGTAGGTGAGTTCGGCGCCGTTGATCGCCGCGCGGTGCGGGTCGCCTGCCTCCAGCTCGACCGCGTGCGCGTGGATATCGACGTTCAGCGGCCCGAACGCGGTCATGTACAGGTCGGTCTCACCGGTGCGGGCAGCGAGTTCGCGGGCCGCGTCCACGTGCGCGACAGCACCGGCGTAGTCGAGCTTCCGGGCATCGTTGATCGCGCCGGCCAAATGCGAATACCCGGCCATCACCATGCCGGGCCGGGAGTCGTCGGCCGTCGTGATCGCGCGGTCGATCAGCTGGGCGGCCACCTCGGACTCCCCGTAGTGGGTGAGGATGCGGGCGCGGGCGAGCGCGGAGAACGCGAGGAAATTCGGGTCATCGCCCTGCGGTGCGTAGCTGTCGGCCAGGTCGAGCGCGGGCAGCGCGAGCAGGAGGTGACCGGTCCGGCGCGCGGACCATTCGGCCAGGATGTACGCGGACGCGAGCAGTGAATAGGCGTGGGCCTGCTCGTCGCCGCGGAACTCGCGCACCGCGCCGTGCAGGCGGCGGATGATCGCGGGCAGCACCTCGATGGTCTGGCGGGTGCGGTCGCTGCGGTACAGGTCCTGGGCCGCGGTGAGGTCGGCGTCGAGCTGGGCGAGCGTGCCGGGGTCCTCGGCGCGCGCGTAACGGCCTTCGGTGAGCAGGATCGACAGACCGTTCACGGCATCGGCGAGGGGCTTGCCGTCGTCGAACGGGGCGCCGGTGAGCTGTTCGGGGGTGATCCGGAGCGCGCGAGCGACCGCGGACACGAAACCGGGGGAGGCGACTTCGCGGCCCTGCTCGACGGCTTTGACCATGGACAGGCTGTAGGCGGCGCGGTCGGCTAGCTGGCGCTGGCTCAGACCGGCGAGCTTTCGTTCGGACGCGATGGCCTGGCCTACGTGTGTCCCCATAGTCCGAGGGTAGATCGATCCGTCCCGCGTGTCCCGTTCTGTCTCTGTCCCTTCACTGTCCCTCAACGCTGTTGCCTGCCGCGAATCTGATTGCAGCCGCGCCGCCGGGTGACCCTCATCCCCGGCGGCGGGGCTCATCAACCCTTGAGAGAAAGGGCCGCCATGTGGGGGCAGAGAACGACGCTCGCGCCGCAACCGACCGTGTGGGACATCATCGCCCGGTTGGCGCACGAGGCAGAGCAGCAGGGGCAGCCGTCGCCGGTGCTCAACCACAGCACGCCGAGCGGCCCGCTGACGACCGAGCGGGCGCACACCGTGATGCAGATCCATCGGGCGTGCGAGCGGTGGCAGTGCAGGCAGAAGGCGGCAGCGTGGACGGTGCTGGTCGCGGCGGGCCGGATCGTGCCGCGTCCGGCGAACGGGCAGCTGGCGCCGGGGGTGGCGTGAGCGTGGGCCACCTCGACGACATCAGTCGGCAGCTCGACGAACTCCACGCTGACGCGACGGCAGCGCTCGCCGCGGTCACCCGAGTGGCAGGCATCGAACCCGGTCCGGTCCTGCTGTCCAACGGCCACTGGGCGCACCAGCGGAAACCGCACTGGTGGACTGTGACGACCGACCAGGCGGGCCGGGATCCGCTGCCCCCGTACTGCGGGTCGAGCCTGGCCGCGTGCGAGCGGTGGGCAGGGCGGCACCCACGAAGGCCGAAACCGCCTGCTGCATAACCGCCTCTCGCCCGCCCGGCGCATGATCGGCCGGGCGGGCGAACGGGTCAGATTCCGTGCTGTTTGATCGCGATCTCCGCGGCGCGGCGGCCGGAGTCGATATCGACGTCCACCTCCACCGGCGCGCCGGTCTGCTGTCCGGCGATCAGTTCGTCCAGCTTCTCTCCGAGCAGCTCGAACCCCTTCTCCAGCCCGGCAGTGAACGCGGCCGGTGAGTTGCTGGAGGTGTCGAACCCCTGGAACGTGCCATCCTCCGACCAGCCAGAGGCAACCGCGCTCGCCGCACCGGCCGCGAACGCTGCCGCCCGGTACGCCGACGAGCCCCACGCCGCCGCGGGCACAGCGCGGCCCGGCGTAGACAGCGGGACGCCGTCCCGGTCGCCGAGCTGCGACACCTCCCACGAGCCGAGATGCGCGCCGCTGTTGCCGTCCTGGCCGAGCCCACCGAACCCGCCCATCCCGTACGCCTCGATACCGTCGAGCCCGAACCGCTGGGCGACCTCGGCGAGGATGGACAGCGACCGGGCGCGCTTGGCGGGTGCGAGCGGGATGTACGCCTCGCCGCCGGTGGACGGTTCGGCCCACTGGATGAGGCGGCCGGTCGCCGGTTTGATCTCCGCCTGGTCCGGCAGCTTGCCCACACCGAGCCGGTCGAGGTCGATGCCGCCGTCAGCGCGCCACTCGCCGGGCGCCATCGGCACCGGCCCCTGCTTCTGGGGGCCGGTCGGGCTGCCCGTCCACTCGGCGCGCCGGTCCTGGATCTCGTTCACGGTGTAGGTGCGGATCTGGCGGCCGTCGTTGGCCTTGACGAAATCGTCGATGAGCTGTTGCGCGGCAGCGGTTTCCGCGGTGATCGTGGTCTGTTTCGTGCCGGGGATGTCCTCGACCCGGAACCCGAACTCGCGCAGGCGGGCCTTCGCGTCCTCGGTGACGGCCTCGACTACCAGCGACTTGCCCGAGGGCAGTGCGTCCACCGCGCTACCGAACAGGCGGGTCATTTCCGCGGCGTTGACCGCGGTCTGTCCGGCGTCGGCGACGTGGTCGCGCATGCCCTGGATGGTCGGGCGGGTGCGGTCCAGGGCGTCGGCCATGCCGCGTGCCCGGTCCGCGGCGTCGTCCATCGCCGAGCCGAACCCGTTCGCCATCTTGCCCGCGGACTCGATGGCCTTGCCGATGCCCTCCATGCCGGGGATGTGCTTGATGATCCCGCCGGCCTTTTCCGCGAACGCGCCGAGCGCTTCGATGCCCTTGCCGACTGTGTCGCCGATGCCTTCCTGTAGATCGGCGAAGGCGCGCAGGGCGCCGCTGGTGAATCCGATGATCCCGTCCAGGGTGGCGAACCCGGCGTCCGCCAGGGCGACGAAAAACCCGATGATCTCAGGTTTGTGCGTGGACACCCAATCCGCGGCCTTGGAGATGGTCGGGCCGAACGCTTCGGCTATCGCCAACTTCACGTCGTCCATGCTGGCTGTGATGCTGTTGCGGGCGGCCTGGAGGTGTGCGGCGCTGTTGTCGCCCATCGTCTGCATGGCCTGGTCGACCTCGCCCGCCACATCACCGAAGTCCTTGAGCGCTTCGGACGGGTCCATGTTGGCGAACACGTCGTAGAAGTCGCCCGCGGTGTCGCCGAGCAGGGCCAGGATGGCGGCGTTGCGTTCGGCCGGGTCCTCGATCTCACGGAGCTTGTCGAATATCTGGTCGAGGGTGTCGAATGCGGCCGGGCCGCCAGCTTTGAGCGCGTCGTACATTTCCTGCCCGGACAGGCCGATCGCGTCCAGCCCCTCGACCATCGCCTCCCCCTCTTCGGAGATGCGGCGGCCCAGCTCGCGCAAGCCATCGGCGGCCCGGTCGGTGGAGTCGGCGCCGAGCTTGGCCGTGGACTGGGCGAGCAGGGCCATGACTTCCTGACCGGTCAGACCGGCGTTCTTCCATCCGGAGCTGTACTCCTTAATGGAGTCGATGAGGTCGTCACCGGCCAACCCGACCTTGCGGGAGCCCTGGAGGATGAGGTCGAACGCTTCGTCGGCATCGGCCGCGAGCCCGGTTTTCAGCATGATGCTCGCGGCTTTGGTCGCCTCGACCATGTCGGTGCCAAGCAATTCCGTTACAGCTGTGAGCTTTTCGATGAGCGGTTGCATCTGGCCGGCCGATTCGGTGCCGTCGAGCAGCCCGGATTGCATGAGGGTCTGGGCGGTGTTCAGGTTCTCCGTGACCGACTCGCCCCAACCGTTGGTGAAGGCGTCCCCGGCCGCAGCACCGATGCGCGCCATCGTCTCATCGTCGAGGTCCAGGCGGGCCTGGATAAGGTCGCGGTCGGCTTCCATCTGCATGCCGTCGCTGAGCGCGTCAGCGAGCACGGCACCGGCGGCGACACCAACCGCGGCGACACCGACGAGGGCCATGGCGATCGGGCCGCCCTTGCCGCCCAATCCCTTGATCTTGTCGGCGAAACCGGATTTGAAGTTGCCGCCCGCCTGGCCGCCCGCGTCGCCGACTTCCTCGGCGCGGTCGCCGATCTCGCCGACAGCCTCCGCGGCGCGGCGGGCGTCGGCGGCGAGACTGCTCGGAACCTCGATGCGGCGGGTTGCCTGCCCGGCCTCGTCTGCTGCGCGTTCCATCCGGCGGACCGAATCGCCGGTGTCCCGGAACGACTGGTCGACCTGCTGCCCGGCCCGTTGCGCGGTTTGCCGCAGGGTGGCGAACTGGCGCTCCGAGTTGTCGAGCGTCTTCTTGAATCTGCTGTCATCGAGCGACAATTCGGCGTAGATCTCGCCGACTTTCGTGGACATGGGGCAGACCTCCAGGGGTCAAGAATCGGGGTGTCAGATGGCGCCGTTCGGGCCGCGCCCCGCCCGGATTCTGACCGCCGATAAGTGAGCCTTATCGGCGGTCAGAACATCGGCAGTGTGCCGAAAGCTCCGTCCTGCGTGGGCAATTCGATCGCCGCTCAGGACGCGAGCAGGACTAGATGCCGAACTTGAAGCGGTGCCCGGCGCCACCCAGGCCAAGGGCGTGTCTGCCGAGATCGACGAGCGCGTTCGTGTAGGCACCCGGGCTGTAGGTAGTGCCGTCGATCACGACGCAGGGGGCGTTGCGCAACCCGTGGTTGTCCCAGTCCATGGCGGCCTGCTCGTCGGCAGTGTTGCCGCCGCTGGCGTCTCGCTCGATGACACCGCCGTCGGCCAACACCTGCTTGGCCTCCTGGATCGTGGCAGCGTGCGCCCGGCTGGCGTTGACGATCGCGGCCAGCGCATCGCGGGCAGCCTGGACAAGGGTGGCGAGTTCGTCGGCGGGGAGAACCGGCAGGTTCTGCCGTACGGCGGCCTTCGCGGCCTCCTGCCGCTTGGCGAGTTCCTTCGCGGCCTTGTCCCGCTCTCGTGCGCCGCGGGCGGCCATGTCGACGATGTCGGCTTCGGCCTGGGCGAGGGCGCGGGCTTCGGCGAGCGCGGTCGCGGGGATGTCCTTGCCTGCCAGGATCTCGGTTTCGAGGATGGCGACGCGGGCGTTCGCCTCTTCGAGCTTGCCCCGCGGGGCGGGTTTGGTGTGCACGATGTCGATTCCGGCGCTCTCGGCGATGTGTCGTTCCTGGTCGCTGAGGTCGTGAGTCCAGAGCTGGTTGTCGACGGCGCGGGCTTTGAGGTTGGCGATGGCCTGGTCTCGGGTCATGGTCAGTTCTCCTGGGTGGCGGGGTTGAAGATGTTGGCGAGGCGGCCTGCGCGGCCTGCGGCTACGCGGTCTTCGGCAGGCATGGACCGGTATTCGGTGAGGGTGAATTGGTGGTCGTCGGAGTAGTCGCTGAGTCGTGTGGCGGCAGTGTGGACGCGGCCGAGGACGGTATCGGCGCGACCGTCGCGGACGGCAGCGACACGTTCAGCGGGGGGCAGGGCGGTGTACTCGTCTCGGGTGAGCTGACGGGGAGGGGTGTACATGGGCGACTCCTGTTCGGATATTCGGGTGTTTCGTTGGCTGTTCGGGGTCCATGTGTTCGGCAGGTTCGCCCGAACACGGGTCGGGTCACCGGGGTTTGTTGCCGGTGACCCGGACGCGACGGCGCGAGCGCTTCGCGGCCTGCTTACGTTTGGCCTTGGCGCGGTGGGTGGGCCACACGTCGCCGCGGCTGTAGATAGCTGCGGTGGCGGGGCGTTTGCCGATAAGGAGGCGCGTCGCGGTCAGGTGAGGTTCATGGCGTGGGTTGTCCGTTCGGGGTTGAACCGGCCGGTTCAGGTTGACTCCCTCAACCGGTCGTGACCTGCGGGGTTGACCGGTTGAGGGCTGGCAGAGAAGGGGGGTCTACGCGCGGGAGAGCCGGGATGACGCCGCACGCGGGCTGTCCTTCGGGGCTACGGGACCGTTTCGGGGGCACCGCGCTGCTCCGCCTGCCATTCGCGGTGCATACGAGCCGCCTTCTCCTGCGGGGTTTCGGCGGTCCCGAACTTCGCCCGGCACTCGGACATCAGCCGGGAGCGAATCTCCGCAGATGCAGGCGGGCGGTTAGTGGACGGTGCGGCGGTGAGTTCCCGTGCGGCGCGGGTGCCGCCGCAGAGTTCGGCCAGGCGCTCGTCTCGTTGGTCCTCGCGGTTCTGGCGGTAGTCGCGTGAGACGCTGGCGCGTTCGACGTGATCGTTCGCGGCACGCCGGGCGATGTCGAGCACGTGGACCGGGCGGATCCTGTCCGCGCTGGTTCGGTAGTGCTCGATCACGGCCGCCTGGGCGGCGGGGTAGTGCAGGGTGCCGACGGCGGAGTACCAGGCGAGGATGTCGGATTCGCCGACTGTGCGCTGATCGAAGGACGCCATGATGGCAAGCAGCCTGGCTACGTCGTTCTTCTTCATGACGGAATTGCCTTCTGGGAGTTGAACTTTGCGGCGAGGCCGATCGCTGGCCGGGCGTGAGCGGGGTCGGGTTCGTCGTCCCACTCCGGGCGCCGCTGGGCAAGGGCTATGTGCACGCGTTGGTCGCTCGTCGACATCGGCGGCGGTGCGGTGCGTGCCTTTACCGCGTCGCCGACGAGATGCGGTAGCAGGCCCGGCCCGGCCCCGACGCGGCCCTGCCACGACATCAGGCCGGTCACGATGTCGCGGGGTGCCGTGCCATCGTCGAGGAGCTTGCCGACGATCCGCGCCAGGGACTTCTTCACATCGTCCGGCAGTTCCGGGCTGATGTTCTCCCGGACGAGCTTCCGCGCTTCGAATGACACGGTCGGGTTCACGGTCGCGCGCGCTGCCTTCGGTTCTGGACGGTTCAAGGACGGTTCAAGGGCGGTTTGTATGACATCTGCGTCATGCCGCTCGGTCACCGGTGTCATGTCGTTCGGTCGTGGGTGACATGCCGTTCGGTCATCGGTGTCATGCCGTTCCGGTGACGGGGTGTCACTGGTGTCATCCCGTTTGGTCGACGGGGTGTCAGTGGTGACATGCCGCTGTTCCTGCTCGCCGCGGCCGTCCTGCCGGTCTCGCACGCGGTCGAGCCGGAGGTTCCAGACCACCGGCCGCCGGTCGGGCGGCAGGTGGATCACCAACAGCTGGTCGCCGCGCTCGATGAGCTGTTTGCCTTCGAGCGATTCGATGGACCGGCCGACCGTTCGCACCGTGCAGCGCGCGTAGTTGGCGAGGGTTGCCCAGGACGGGTACGCACCGGTTCCGTTCGCGTCCGCGTGATCGGCGAGCCCGATGAGCACTACCTGTTCACGTCCGCTCACGTCGGGCGCCAGCTTGAGCGCCCAGACGATCGCTTCTACGCTCACTGCTTGGCCTGGCGGCCCGGCGCGGCCAGGTGCTCCGTGGTGGGGGTGAGCGGGTAGCTGTCGTTGTCGCCAGCGCAGGCGAACAGCTGCCCGTGCGGGCCGAACCCGTCCGCCGCCGCAGCGACACCGGACCCGTCGAAGTCACGCCCGCAGCGGTGGCATGCGGTGCCGTCGAGCTGCGCCGCGGTCAGGACGTGTTCGACGGGCTGTTCGTCGGCGACCTTTGCGGGCTTGCCCTCGATGGTGTCGGCCAGCTTGATCAGCGCGGCGGCCACGGCACGGGCTTCCGTGGGGGTCAGGTAGGCGCTGATACCGCGCTCGCTGTCCTCGCCGATATGGTCGATGCTCGCGACCACCTCGCCGTCCTCGGCGCCGACGCTGACCATTTCGCGCTCGGGGCCGACCGTGCGTTCGGTGATCGTCTCCCACGTGGGGGTGAGGTCGACCAGCGACTCACGGGGGGTGAAGGTGAATGCCTGGCCGGGGGTGCTGTCGATGTTCGGGGTGAGGTCGAACATGGACGACGTCGCGGCGCGGGTGATCTGAGCGCAGGTGGGTACGATGGACATTGGATCGCTCCTGACTTGGCAGTGGGGAGATTGATTCGCTTGGGCGGGTCGGTGTTGGTAGCACCGGCCCGCCTGTTCTATTCGCGGCCCTCGATGGCGGAGGAAACTAGGGCCGCTGGGGTTTCTCAGGCCGCAGCGATGAGCCGTTCGAGGTCAGCCGAGACGACGCGGTAGCTGGAACCAGCCTGGATCACCTTGCACGGAAACTGGCCGTTTGCGATGAGGCGGTAGGCGGTGGAAGTCCCGATTCCGAGAATGGCGGCGGCCTGAGGGACACGCAGGGTTGCGGGGGTGGCAGTGGGGAGGGTTGGCACGGCGGGCCTTTCGTTGAATGTCGACCAGTTGGTAGCTGGTCTGTTCACACCGTACCGCACCTGATGGATTTTCCCACCGCTAACCGATACTCTCGGGCTATCTGATGGATAGTCCATCATGACTGGAGATGCCGCGAGGTTCCGTGAGATGACACGAGGTTCCGAAAATTGACCGAAAATTGTGATGCTGATCACGTCCCCTGGAACGAGGGGACGATTCGACGTGTTGTCGACGAGATTCGCCGGTTGCGCGGCGAGCGGTCCACTCAGTGGGTGTCCGACCGCACCGCCGAATTGGGGTGGCGAGTCGGCCGGTCGACGATTGCCGATTTGGAGGCCGGCCGCAGGGCAAAGCTGGAGGTCCCGGAGTTGATAGTGCTCGCCGAGGCATTGGGAGTGCCTCCTGCTGTCCTGCTCTACCCAGACACCCTCGATGGGGCAGCAGAAGTTGAGTATCTGCCTGGTGAGCGACATCCGGCGCGCTGGGCACGTGAGAGGTTCGCTGGCGAGTTTCCCGCGCTCTATCCGGCTGCGAACGTCGAGAATCTGAGGCTCGCGCAGCAGGAGAAGGTACTCACCCACGAACTGAGGCTCAGGGAACGGGCGTACCACGCGGCGGCGCGCAACTTGGAGCATCTGCCCGAAGGCGAAGACCGAAAGTCCTTCGAGGATCTAATCACGATGGCCGCTGTCGTCGTCGAGGATCTCCGCGGTGAACTCATGGTTCTGCGCCATCGATTCGCCAATCCCTCGACAGATGCTTCGAGCCCCGAGGATGGCGAGGCATGACCGACCAGCCTCCGAAGACTCGCCGCGCCGAGCCGATCAACACCCACACCGCCAAGAACGGCACCGTCACCTACTGGTTCAACGCCGACGTAGGCAGCAAACCAGACGGCACCCGCGACCGGCGCCGCTTCACCTACGCCAGTAAGACCGAAGCCCGTCGCGAATACCGGCGCATCACAACCGAAGTCGCCGCCGGACGATACGTCCCACCCACGAAAACCACTGTGGAGGAGTACCTGACTGCCTGGCTCGCCGGGCGCCGCGACGTACGCCGGGTCAGCCGCGAAGGCTACAGCCACGCACTGAAACCCGTGATCACTCGATTCGGCGGCCTGCCCATCCAGAAACTCACCAAGGAGCACTTGGACGAACTCGTGAACTGGCGCCTCACCGAGGGGCGCCAAACCCGGCAGAAGCCAAGCGAACTCGCAGACCAGGTGTTGGCGTTCGTTGCCGAACACCCGGGCGGCGTGCGGTACGTGCAGATCACCGAGAAGTTCGGGGAGAAGGGCGGCCGACACCTCGACCGCCTACGCGCCGCGGGCCGTGTCGAACGGCCGAAGCGCGGCGTATACGTCGCCACCGGTGCTGAGGTCACCGTGCCCGAACCTGCCGGAGTGTCTGCGCGCACCGTGAACACCATGCTCATCCACCTCACCGACGCACTCGACGATGCGCAGAAGCAGGGCCTGGTGGTGCGCAATGTCGCCCGGCTGGTGAAGCGGCCCGACATGGAGGATCCGGAGATGCAGGTGTGGAGCCGCGAACAGGCCGCGATATTCCGCACCTACGTCCGCGAACACCGGCTCCACGCCCTGTTCCTGCTCGCGCTGTGCGGGCTGCGCCGCTCGGAGGTGATGGGGCTGCGCTGGTCGCGCATCGTCGACGGCAACCTGACCGTGTTCCGTGGTCGGGTCGCAGTCGGCAAGGACGTGGAGGAGGACGACCCGAAGTCACGGCGCAGTAAGCGAACCCTGCCGCTACCGCCGGACGTGGCCACTGCGGTGCACCGGCTCAAGCTCAAGCAGAAGGCCGAAGCGCTCGCGGTCGGTGTTTCGTGGTCCGACGATCGGTTGGTGGCCGTGCACGAGGACGGTACTGAGATCCGGCCGGAGTGGTTCACCGACGAGTTCCAGCGGCAGGCGCGGGCGGCCGGGCTGCCTGTGATCCGGTTGCACGATGCCCGGCACACCGCGGCGACGATCTTGCTCGACTCCGGGGTGCAGGTTGCGGTGGTGGCGAAGTGGCTCGGCCACGATCCGGCCGTCCTGCTGCGTCGGTACGCGCACGTCTACGACGAGGCGATGGAAGCGGCGGGCGCGGCGTTGTTCTCGGAGCCGAAACCGGCCGCCGGGGAGTGATCTGACCGGCCGTTGGAGAGTTCTTGGAGAGTTCGCCGGGTGATCCGGTAGCGGGGGATGGGGTGAATGCGGGTGAATAGGTATCTGACCTGCTGTGTCGAGGGTGGGCGCAGAGGGGTTCGAACCCCCGACCGCTGGTGTGTAAAACCAGTGCTCTACCGCTGAGCTATACGCCCGGGCACCGCCGGGGAACCGGCGGTGACGGTTTATGAATCTAGCGCGGCGAGCGCTTTCTCCCAAGCCGCCTGGTCACGGGCCTCTCCGGGGCTGTTCATCTCGGCGAAAGTGATGTAGCCGGACTTGTCGATGACGTAGGTGCCGCGGTTGGGGTAGCCGGACTTCTCGTTGAAGACGTCGTAGGCCTGGGTGACCGCGCCGTGCGGCCAGAAGTCGGACAGCAGGGGGAACAGGTAGCCCTGTTCGGCCGCCCAGATCTTGTGGGTGGGTGGGGGGCCGACGGAGATCGCGAGGATCTCGGCGTCGTCATTCTGGAATTTGGGCAGCTCGTCGCGGACCTTGCACAGCTCGCCCTGACAGATGCCGGTGAAGGCGAGCGGATAGAACACCAGCAGGACATTCTTCTTGCCGCGGTAATCCGACAGGGTGACAGGCTGGTTGTTCTGGTCCTTGAGCGTGAAGTCCGGCGCGAGCGTGCCAACCTCTAGCGGCATACGGGGATCCTGTCGTCGTGTCGGGTCTCAGCCGAGCGTTCTCGTCCGGCTGAGACCTTAGCGAACGCCGGGATCAGCGCTGCTTGGACGGTGCCTTCGGCTGGACCAGGCGCGAGCCCGTCCAGCTGCCGAGGCTGATGGTGGATGTCTGGGTCAGGCCGGCCGTGGGCGCGGCTTCGGCGATCTCGCTCGGATCGACATGGCCCGGATGTCCGGTCTTGGGGGTGAGGACCCAGATGAAGCCTTCGTCGGACAACGGGCTGATGGCGTCCATCAGCTCGTCGGCCAGATCGCCGTCTCCCTCTCGCCACCACAGCAGGACGGCGTCGACGACCTCGTCGGAGTCGACGTCGACCATCTCCGCGCCGCTGACCTCCTCGATCTCGGCGCGCAAAGCGTCGTCGGTGTCTTCGTCCCAGCCCAATTCCTGAACAACCAAGCCGTGAGAAATGCCAAGCTTCTGAGCGTAGTTCTGCGCGTCCGCCGCGGCGACCACGGTGGTGTCCTCCCTAAACTGCCGACAATAAGATAGGTGCAAGCGAACATGGTTATCGGCCGTAGCGCAAGCCGATCGGATGAATCGGTACCGTATGCCGCGTGTCGGAGGGGTGGATTCAGCGGCTCTGGCAGGCGTCGTGCACGGCGGTCCGGGCCTGGTTGATCGCCCTGCTGGCGGCGTTGAGCTTGTCCACCTGGGAGCTGTAGGTCATCTTCCTGGTTTCGGCGGCCAGGGCGCGCGCGGCGATCACGTAGTCGGTGAATTTCGCGGCCAGATCCGCGGGCAGGGCGGCGCCCGCGGCCGTCACCCCGGACTCGACCTCGGTGGCGGCGGTGTCGAGGGTGCTCGCGGCGGCCTCGCGCTTGGCGGCGTAGTCGGCGGCGTTGTTGTCGTGGGCGGTGACGAACTCGTTGAAGGCGGTGACCGCGGCGCCGGTGGTGGTGGGGAAGCGGGTGCAGTTGTCCTCGATCGCGCGCTCCTGCGCGGCGGCCGCCTTGGACGAGGCCGCCGCCGAGGACGAGGCCGCGGCGCTGGTCTTGTAGGCGGCCACCTCGGCGGGATCGGTCGTGGGCGTACCCGGGATCTGCTCGGCGCACCCCGCCACCACCGTGCCCGCGATCACCGCGGCGGCGGCGCAGGCCAGTCCCAACCGGCGCGCGTCCAGCAGCCTCATCGTCGTGCCGATCCCTCTCACTCGCTCCATCGGTGTTTCCCCCGCTGAACTTAGTTGATCACCGACATGCGGTCGTCGGCGGAATACCCGGCAGTACCCGCGGGAGAGGATGACCTGTGCCACCTTTTCGGTAAGGATGGTGGGGCGCCCGAAACTTTCGTGACGGGTGGCCCGCACACCAAGCGGGCAGGCCCGGGGATAGCGACGCCAACAAGCAGTTCAGCCCCCTGTACGAGGAGCAGATTTGACCGACCTGATCCACCCTGTCTCAGCGAATTCCGCGCAGGAGCCGCCCCCGTCCGACGCCGGACCCACCACCGGAACCACCGGCGAGCGCGTTCGGGTGATCCGCGAGGGTGTGGCGTCGTATCTTCCCGACATCGACCCGGAGGAGACCAGTGAATGGCTGGAATCCTTCGACGACATGCTCGACCGGGAAGGCCCGGGCCGCGCCCGCTATCTGATGTTGCGCCTGCTCGAGCGCGCGGGCGAACGCCGCGTCTCGATCCCGGCCCTCACCTCCACCGACTACGTCAACACCATCCCCACCGAGAACGAACCCTGGTTCCCCGGCGACGAGGAGGTCGAGCGCCGCTACCGCGCCTGGATCCGGTGGAACGCCGCGATCATGGTGCACCGCGCGCAGCGCCCCGGCATCGGTGTGGGCGGGCACATCTCGACCTACGCGTCCTCGGCGGCGCTCTACGAGGTGGGCTTCAACCACTTCTTCCGCGGCAAGGACCATCCCGGCGGCGGCGACAGCGTCTTCATCCAGGGCCACGCCTCGCCCGGTATCTACGCCCGCGCGTTCCTGGAGGGCAGGCTCGGTGCCGACCGGCTCGACGGCTTCCGCCAGGAGTACAGCCACGGCGGACTGGGCAAGGGCCTGCCGTCCTACCCGCATCCGCGCCTGATGACCGACTTCTGGGAATTCCCCACGGTCTCGATGGGGCTGGGCCCGATGAACGCCATCTACCAGGCCCGGTTCAACCACTACCTGCACGATCGCGGCATCAAGGACACCTCCGACCAGCACGTGTGGGCCTTCCTGGGCGACGGCGAGATGGACGAGCCGGAATCGCGCGGGCTGATCCAGGTGGCCGCCAACGAGGCCCTGGACAACCTGACCTTCGTCATCAACTGCAACCTGCAGCGCCTGGACGGGCCGGTGCGCGGCAACGGCAAGATCATCCAGGAGCTGGAGTCGTTCTTCCGGGGCGCGGGCTGGAACGTCATCAAGGTGGTCTGGGGCCGCGAGTGGGACGCGCTGCTGGGCGCCGACCGCGACGGCGCGCTGGTGAACCTGATGAATACCACCCCCGACGGCGACTACCAGACCTACAAGGCCAACGACGGCGCCTACGTGCGCGATCACTTCTTCGGCCGCGACCCGCGCACCAAGGCGCTGGTGCAGCACATGTCCGACAACGAGATCTGGAATCTCAAGCGCGGCGGGCACGACTACCGCAAGGTCTACGCGGCCTACGCGGCGGCGATGGCGCACAAGGGCCAGCCGACGGTGATCCTGGCCAAGACCATCAAGGGCTACACCCTGGGCAAGCATTTCGAGGGCCGCAACGCCACCCACCAGATGAAGAAGCTGGCGCTGCAGGACCTCAAGGACTTCCGCGATCTGCAGCGCATCCCGATCACCGACGCGGAGCTGGAGAAGGACCCGTATCTGCCGCCGTACTACCACCCCGGCATGGACAATCCGGCCATCCAGTACATGCTGGCCCGCCGCCAGGCGCTGGGCGGTTTCGTGCCGGAGCGGCGCTCGCCCGCCAAGCCGCTGACGCTGCCCGGTGACGAGGCCTACCGCTCGGTGCGCAAGGGCTCGGGCAAGCAGAAGGTCGCCACCACGATGGCGCTGGTGCGGCTGATGAAGGAGCTGCTGCGCGACAAGGAGATCGGCAAGCGGATCGTGCCGATCATCCCGGACGAGGCCCGCACCTTCGGCATGGACTCGTGGTTCCCGACGCTGAAGATCTACAACCGCAACGGCCAGCTCTACACCTCGGTCGACGCGGAACTGATGCTCGCCTACAAGGAGAGCACCGTCGGCCAGATCATGCACGAGGGCATCAACGAGGCCGGGTCCACCGCGTCGTTCACCGCGGCGGCCACCTCCTACGCCACCCACGGCGAGCCGATGATCCCGCTCTACATCTTCTATTCGATGTTCGGTTTCCAGCGCACCGGCGACAGCTTCTGGGCCGCGGCCGATCAGCTGGCGCGCGGGTTCGTCCTCGGGGCCACGGCGGGGCGCACCACGCTCACCGGTGAGGGCCTGCAGCACAACGACGGGCAGTCGCTGCTGCTGGCCTCGACCAACCCGGCGGTGGTCACCTACGACCCGGCGTTCTCCTTCGAGATCGCGCACATCGTGCGCGACGGGCTGCGCCGGATGTACGGGGGCGGCACGGCGGCGCCGAGCAAGCTGCCGGGCGCGCATCCCCAGCCCACCGGCACCTTCGGCGGCGAGGACATCTTCTACTACATCACCCTCTACAACGAGCCCTACCAGCAGCCGGCCGAGCCGGAGGGGCTGGATGTGGCCGGGTTGCTCAAGGGCCTGTACCTGTACCAGGCCGGTGGTGAGGGCGAGGTGCGCGCGCAGATCCTGGTCTCCGGTGTCACCGTGCCCGACGGGTTGCGGGCCCAGGAGATCCTGGCCGAGCAGTGGGGTGTGGCCGCGGACGTGTGGTCGGTGACCTCCTTCGGCGAACTGCGCCGCGAGGCGCTGGACAAGGAGATCGCCGCGCTCGAGCGGCCGGACCAGGAGCCGGGCGTCCCGTACGTCACCGAGGCGCTGGCCCCGGCGCGGGGACCGGTGGTGGCCGCGACGGACTGGATGCGTGCGGTCGCCGACCAGATCCGCCAGTGGGTGCCCGGTGACTACACCACCCTGGGCACCGACGGGTTCGGCTTCTCCGACACCCGGCCCGCCGCGCGGCGCGTGTTCAAGGTCGACGCCGAGTCGATCGTGGTCGCGGTGCTGGAGGGCCTGGTGAAGGACGGCACGTTCGACAAGGCCAAGGCGGTGGAGGCGGCCGAGAAATACCGCATCCACGACGTGGCCGCCGCGCCGAAGCCGAGTGCGGACGCGGGCGAGGAACTCGCGTAGCGGACTATTGGACTGTGGAGCGTAAACCGCCGCGGCCCCGCCGGATCACCGAGGGAACCAGCGAGCACGAGGTCTATCTGCCGACCGGGGCACTGTCCCCGAACCGGCAGACCCGTGATCCGCTGCCCGACACGCTGCTCAAGCGGGTCAAACAGTTCTCGGGACGGCTGTCCACCGAGGCGGTGGGGTCGATGCAGGACCGGCTGCCCTTCTTCGCCGATCTCGACGCCGCGCAGCGTGCGGGCGTGCAGATGCTGGTGCAGACCGCGGTGGTGAACTTCCTGGAGTGGTTGCAGGACCCCGACTCCGATATCCGCTTCAGCCTGGACGCGTTCCAGGTGATCCCGCAGGATCTGGCGCGGCGGCTCACGCTGCGCCAGACCGTGGACATGGTGCGGGTGGCCATGGACTTCTTCGAGCAGTGGCTGCCCGCGCTGGCCCGCAACGACCGGCAGCTCGTGGCGCTCACCGAGGCGGTGCTGCGCTACGGGCGTGAGCTCGGCTTCGCGGCCGCCTCGGTGTACGCCAGTGCCGCCGAATCGCGAGGCGCGTGGGACACCCGCCTGGAGGCCCTGGTGGTCGACGCGGTGGTCCGCGGGGACACCGGCCCGGACATGCTCTCCCGGGCCGCCACGTTGAACTGGGACGCCACCGCGCCCGCCACCGTGCTGGTCGGTACACCCCCGCCGGATCAAGGGGTGTCCACGGTAGGCGCGGTGCACACCATCGCGAGCAGACACGGCCGGGCCGCGCTGGCAGTGGTGCAGGGGGCGCGGCTGGTGATGGTGGTCAGCGGGCACCTCGGTGACGCGGGCATCGGCTCGGCGTTCCTCACCGATCTGCTCATCGATGTCTTCTCCGACGGGCCCGTGGTGATCGGGCCGACCATGCGCACCCTGGGCGCCGCGCACGCCAGCGCGATCGAGGCCTTGGCGGGCATGGAGGCCGTGGTGGGCTGGCGGGGCGCGCCAAGGCCCGTTCACGCCTCGGAATTGCTGCCCGAACGCGCCCTGCTGGGCGATAGAGCTGCGGTGGAGGCGCTGAACGAGTATCTTGTCGTCCCGTTGGCCTCGGCCGGATCTTCGTTGTCCGACACACTCGACGCCTACCTGGATTGTGGTGGAGCAGTAGAAACGTGCGCGCGTCAGCTGTACGTCCATCCAAATACCGTTCGGTACCGACTCAAACGAATCGGCGAGATCACGGGACGGGATCCGATGAATCCGCGTGACGCTTATGTGCTCCGAATCGCGGCCACAGTGGGCCGTTTGACACGAACGCATAACGAATCGTCACCCCCCGTCACAGAAACCCCGCCTGCCCCAGTGGGTCAAGAGCCCCTGTAACGCGATCGGGGAATCGGTCGATCAGGACAGCCCACCTCGGATTTTGTGGAACCCCTACAAAACCCATCGGAAAGCTTCATTCGCGCCGACATCTCGTGCGGCGGGGGTCACAGTGTTTTCTTAGGGAGTGATCGCGTTGTTCACCCCTGGACAGGGGTCCCAGACTCCCGGCATGCTCGCGCCTTGGCTCGCCCTTCCCGGTGCGACCGACCGTCTCGAGCTGTGGTCGAAGGCCGCCGGCCTCGACCTGGTTCGTCTCGGCACCACCGCGACCGCGGAGGAGATCGTCGACACGGCGGTCACCCAGCCGCTCGTCGTCGCGGCCGCGCTGCTCGCGTTCGCCGAAATCGCCCCGGAAACGCTGCCGGCGGATACCATCGTCGCCGGACACTCGGTCGGCGAATTCGCCGCAGCCGCTGTCGCCGGCGTCATCACCGCCGACGAGGCGGTCTCTCTCGCCGCCATCCGCGGCCGGGAGATGGCCAAGGCGTGTGCGCTGGAACCGACCGGCATGTCCGCGGTGCTCGGTGGCGACGAAGCCGCCGTGCTCGCCCGGCTCGCCGAACTCGATCTCGTCCCGGCCAACCGCAACGCGGTCGGCCAGATCGTCGCAGCGGGCCGGATGGACGCTCTGGCGGAGCTCGCCGCGAACCCGCCGGAGAAGGCACGGGTCCGCGCATTGCCCGTCGCCGGTGCGTTCCACACCGCCTTCATGGCCCCGGCGCAGGAAGCTGTCGCCGAGGCCATCGCCCAGATCACGCCGCACGACCCGGCGCGCACCCTGCTGTCGAACTTCGACGGCAAGCCCGTCACCTCGGGCGCCGACGCGATCGACAAGCTCGCCGCGCAGGTCACCCGCCCCGTGCGCTGGGACCTGTGCACCGAGACCGTCCGCGCCGCCGGTGTCTCGGCCGTGGCCGAACTGCCACCGGCGGGCACCCTCGTCGGTATTGCCAAGCGGGAGCTGAAGGGCACGCCCAATCTGGCCCTGAAGACTCCGGAAGACCTCCCCGCGTTGGTCGAACTGACCACCTCCGGCTAGCTTTCCCCCCGGCGGTCACGCACGACGAAGTGCCGACCGTCCACGACCCCTATCAATGAGAACAAGAAGGGAGCCACCAAAGTGGCCGCTCTGACCCAGGAACAGATCGTCGAAGAACTCGGCAAGATCATCGAAGAGGTGACGGGTATCGAACCCTCCGAGGTGACCATCGAGAAGTCCTTCGTCGACGACCTGGACATCGACTCGCTGTCCATGGTCGAGATCGCTGTGCAGACCGAGGACAAGTACGGCGTCAAGATCCCCGACGAGGATCTGGCCAGCCTGAAGACCGTGGGCGACGCCGTTGCCTACATCCAGAAGCTCGAGGCGGAGAACTCCGACGCCGCCGCGGAGCTCAAGGCCAAGTTCGACGCCGAGTAGGGCCGACACTGTGACCACTCCTTCCACCTTGAACGGGAATTTCCCCAACGTCGTCGTCACCAGCATGGCGGCGACCACGTCGATCGCGGGTGATGTCGATGCGACGTGGAAGGGACTCCTCAACGGTGAGAGCGGAATCGACGTTCTCGAGGATTCCTTCATCGAGGAATACGACCTGCCGGTGCGCATCGGCGGTCACCTGAAAGTCAGCCCCGACACCCTGCTGAGCCGGGTCGAGATCCGCCGCATGGCGTATGTCGAGCGCCTGGCGACCGTCCTCGGTCGCGAGGTGTGGAAGAACGCGGGCAGCCCGGAGGTCGACCCCGACCGCCTGGGCGTCGCGATCGGCACCGGCCTCGGTGGCGGCGACGCGCTGATCGACTCGGTCGACAAGCTGAAGAACGGTGGCTACCGCAAGATCTCGCCACTGGCTGTTCAGATGGTCATGCCGAACGGTCCGTCGGCCGTCGTCGGTCTCGAGCTGAAGGCCAGGGCGGGAGTGGTCACTCCGGTCTCGGCGTGCTCGTCGGGTTCGGAGGCCATCGCCAACGCGTGGCGGATGATCGTGATGGGTGACGCCGACATCGTCGTCACCGGCGGTGTCGAGGGCTTCATCGACTCGGTGCCGATCGCGGCGTTCTCCATGATGCGCGCGATGAGCACCCGCAACGACGATCCGAAGGGCGCCTCGCGTCCGTTCGACAAGGATCGTGACGGCTTCGTCTTCGGCGAGGCCGGTGCGCTCATGGTCATCGAGACCGAAGAGCATGCCAAGGCTCGCGGTGCCACCATCCACGCGCGTCTGCTGGGTGCCGGCATCACCTCCGACGGCTTCCACCTGGTCGCTCCCGATCCCGAGGGCACCGGTGCGGCCCGGGCGATGACCCGCGCGATGCAGACCGCCGGTCTGACCAAGCGCGACATCACCCACATCAACGCCCACGCGACCGCGACCCCCATCGGCGACACCGCCGAGGCCAACGCGATCACCAAGGCCGTGGGCAACCACGCTTCGGTCTACGCGCCGAAGTCGGCACTGGGTCACTCGATCGGCGCCGTCGGCGCGCTCGAGTCGGTACTCACCGTGCTCGCGATCCGGGACGGCATTGTCCCGCCGACGCTGAACCTGGAAAACCAGGACCCGGAGATCGACCTCGATGTGGTGCACGGGCAGGCCCGCCACCAGGAGATCGAGTACGCGATCAACAATTCCTTCGGCTTCGGTGGGCACAACGTCGCGCTCGCCTTCGGTCGGGCCTAGCCGCACCGATCGACTGCATCACGATCCCCGGTGGGGGTCGCGCCAACTGAATGGTTCGACCCCCACCGGCGGTTCGCCACACGCAGCCGCCGCAGCGGCCAGAATCTCACACGAAGGTAGGAGTAAACGCGATGACCATCATTGCTCCCGCGTTTCAAGACACGACGACCGATCCGCGTGACCCGCTCGGTCGGCTCCAGCGATTCTTCGACCCCGGCACCGTCCTACCGCTGCACCCGCGGGACAAGTCCGGTGTCCTGGCCGCGATCGGCGAGGTCGACGGTGTGCGCACCGTGGCCTACTGCTCCGACGCCACCGTCATGGGTGGCGCGATGGGCGTCGACGGCTGCAAGCACATCGTCGACGCGATCGACACCGCCATCGATTCCGGCATCCCGGTCGTGGGCCTGTGGCACTCCGGTGGCGCCCGCCTGGCCGAGGGTGTCGAGGCCCTGCACGCGGTCGGCCTGGTCTTCGAGGCCATGGTCCGCGCGTCCGGTCTCGTCCCGCAGATCTCGGTGGTGCTCGGCTTCGCCGCCGGCGGCGCCGCCTACGGCCCGGCCCTGACCGACGTCGTCATCATGGCGCCCGAGGGCCGCGTCTTCGTCACCGGTCCGGACGTGGTCCGTTCGGTGACCGGCGAGAACGTCGACATGGAGACCCTGGGCGGTCCCACTACGCACTACAAGAAGTCCGGCGTGTGCCACATCGCCGCCGACGACGAGGCCGATGCCATGCACCGGGCCCGCCGCCTGGTGTCGATGTTCGCCGAGCAGGGCGAGTTCGACCTGGTCGCGGCCGAGCACGGCGACGTCGACCTCAAGGCCATGCTGCCCGAGTCGGCCAAGCGCGCCTACGACGTGAAGCCGATCATCCACGAGCTGCTCGACAACGTCGACGGTGAGTCCTCGTTCGAGGAGCTGCAGGGCGGTTACGCGCGCAGCATGGTCGTCGGTCTGGGCCGGCTCGGTGGCCGCACCGTCGGCGTACTGGCCAACAACCCGCTGCGCCTGGGTGGCTGCCTCAACTCCGAGAGCGCCGAGAAGGCCTCGCGTTTCGTGCGCCTGTGCGACGCGTTCGGCATCCCGCTGATCGTGGTCACCGATGTGCCCGGGTACCTGCCGGGTGTCGGTCAGGAGCTCGAGGGCGTGGTCCGCCGCGGTGCCAAGCTGCTGCACGCCTTCGCCGAGGCCCGCGTCCCGCGCGTCACCCTGGTGACCCGCAAGATCTACGGCGGCGCCTACATCGCGATGAACGCCCGCTCGCTGGGTGCGACCGCGGTGTACGCCTGGCCCGGTTCCGAGGTGGCCGTCATGGGCGCCAAGGCCGCGGTCGGTATCCTGCACAAGAAGGCACTGGCCGCCGCGCCCGAGGACGAGCGCGAGGCCCTGCACGAACGCCTCACCGCCGAGCACGAGAAGATCGCGGGCGGCGTCGAGCGCGCCGTCGCCATCGGCGTGGTCGATCAGGTCATCGACCCGGCCAAGACCCGCAGCATCATCGCCGCGGCCCTGGCCTCCGCCCCGGCCCGCAAGAGCCACCACAAGAACATCCCGCTGTGACCTGACAGCACCGCACCACCTTCGGGCCCCGGACGACCTCCGGGGCCCGAACCCGTTTCCTGGGCATAATCGGGGGGTGCGCTATGAGGAGTTGGCGGAGGTTCCGTGTTCGATCACGCGGGGGTTGGTGATCTTCGGGGATCGGTGGACGTTGCTGATCCTGAAGTATTGCTTCGCGGGGGTGCGGCGGTTCAATGGGTTGCAGGGGGCGTTGGGGATTTCGCGGAGCCGGTTGGGGGATCGGCTGGATCGGTTGATCGAGCACGGGATTCTGGTGAAGGGGCCGGTGGCGGGTGGGGCGTACGAGGAGTACCGGCTGACCGAGAAGGGGCATGCCATCTATCCGATTCTGATGGCGATCCGGGAGTGGGGTGACGTGTACACGGCACCGGACGGGCCGCCGGTGGAGTACCGGCATCGTGACTGTGCGGGGGAGGCGCATGTGCATCTGACCTGCGATGTCTGCGCGGCCGAGCTCACCGCCCGCGACATCGTCCCCGAACCGGGGCCGGGGCTCACCCGCTCCTGAGCCGGGAGTTCAGGCGGTGTGCCAGGTGACCTGGTCGTCCAGTGGCGCGCGGGCGGTGCGGAAACCGTTGACGGGATGGTCGGGATCGGGGTGGCCGAAGGAGACACCGAAGACCACCTTGCGGTGCTCGGGGATGCCGAAATACTCGTGCAGGAACGGCGAATACGAGGCCAGCGCCGCCTGAGGTGCGGCACCCAGACCCAGCGCCTGGGCGCCGAGCAGGAAGTTCTCCAGCCACAGCCCGCAATCGATCGCGCCGTACACACCGAGATCGGCCTCGGAGGTGACGATCGCGACGTGCGGGGCGTCGAAGAACTCGAAGTTGCGCACCATCTGGCGCATCGTCTTCTCGTGGTCGCCCTTGACGATGCCGAGCGAATCGTAGAGCTGGAACCCACAGGCCCGCCTGCGTTCCTTGTAGACCCCGGCGTACTCGGCGGGGAACTCGAAATCGGGTGCGGTGCCGTGGCTCTGAATGTTGGTGAGCAGTTCCTTGCGGAAGCGTTCGGTGCCCTCGCCTTCGGTCACCACGACCTGCCACGGCTGGGTGTTGCACCACGAGGGGGTGCGCTGGGCGAGTCCGAGCAGGCGCTCGATCGTGGCCCGCTCGACCGGCTCGGGCAGGAACTGGCGGCAGGTCCAGCGGTCGTCGGCCAGCCGTCGCAGGGTGGCGAAATCGGAGTCGGTCGGCGCCATCGTGCGGCCCCCTCGGTGCAGAACTGGTCTCTTTTCGAGACCAAAGTAGCACCCGGGTCGCGCACGCGGAACCCCGTCGGCACCGCGAATTCCGGTGCCGACGGGCGAAATCGACGAATTCAGGCGCGTCGGCGCACGATCCAGACGGCGAGGCCCAACCCGGCCAGCAGCACGACACCGGCCGCGCCGAGGGCATAGGCCGTCCACGGCCGGGCGGTGGCGGGGGCGCCGCTCACCGACGCGGGCGGGGTCTGCTCACCGAGGACGTCCGCGCTCCCGGCCACGTAGACCGGTCCCGGCTCCGGTGTGCCCGCGACGGTCAGGTCGAGCCGCACCGGCGTCGGCGGCATGGCGTCGGCACCCAGGGGCAGCCCGACCTTGACCGCGAGGTAGTGCCACCCCGCCACCGACTGCTGCCGCACCGTGGCGTCGTTCGCGTCCCGGTTGGCGTAGCGGACGGGGATCGAGGCCACCTCCAGGTCGGTGGTGGAACGTCCGGTGTAGGCATTGGTGTCGGACTCGATCTCGCGGCCCAGCGGCGAGTACAGCGCGGTCTCCACATTGGCGGCCGAGGTACGGCCCGCGCCGCCGGTCTCGGCGAAGTGGACCCGGTAGGCCAGGCCCTGGCCCCAGTCCAGGCGCACCTTGTAGAAGACGTACTCGCCCGGCCGCACCGTGTCGGTGTAGCTGCCGCTGCCGTCGAGTTCGGCCGCCACGGTGAAGGCGCCACCACCGCTGACGGGGCGCGGCTCGCCGCCGGGAGCGGTGAACGGTGTGGCGCGGGTGTCGGCGGGCGGGCCCGCGTCGGTGACACCCGGTTCGATGCCGACCAGCAGCTCCACCGGCAGCCGGGCGGGCGCACCGGTCGGCGCGAGGTCCCAGTTCAGTTCGTAGTAGTAGCGGCCCGCGCCCACGCAGTCGCCCGAGCCGTCCTCGGCCGCGCCCTCGAAGGTGTTGGCGACCGTGAGCGCCACTCCGTCACCGGCCCTGGTCTCCAGTTCGCGTTCGCGAATATTGCAGGAGGTGCCGTTGCGGCCGTAGACGCGCAGTTCCAGGGCGGCGAGGTCCTCGGTGATGGAGACCTCGGGCGCACGGGGGAAGGAGACGATGCCGGTGAAGTAGGCGGTGGCGCCCGCGGGCACGTCGACCGCGTAGAAGCGCTTCTCCTGCCGGCCGATGGTGTCGAGGTACTGGCCGGGCTCGGCGACCGGCGCGGTGGCAAAGCTGGCGGTGCCGGTGATCGGGGTGCCGGTGGCCTCGTAGTTGCGCAGGGCGGCCGCGCTCACCCGGGGCAGGACGCGTTCGAGCGCGGCGCCGTCGGCGGCGTCGGTGTAGGTGCCGCCGGTGGCCTGGGCCATGCAGGTGAGCTGGGCGCGGGCCTTGTCGTCGACGGCGAAACCGATCGAGTGCACGACCAGATCCACCCCCTGCCGCTTCAGCTCCGCGGCGACCTCGCACGGGTCCGGTGGCGCGCAGGTGTCGTCACCGTCGGAGACCAGCACGATCGAGCGCGGACCCGCGTCCGGCAGCGCGTCGGCGGCTTGGCGCAGCGCGGTGCCCATCGGGGTCCAGCCGCGGGCTTGGATGCCGTCGACGGCGCTGGTCAGGCCGGATTTGTCGAGGGCGGTCGGTGGGTGCAGCACCTGCACGTCGCGGCAACCGGCGGCCTTGTCCGTCTCGGCGTTCGAGGTGCCGGTGCCGTAGGCGGTGAGGCCGACCGACGACTCCGCCGGCGCCGATTCGACGAAACCGCGCACCGCCCGTTTCGCCGAATCCATCATGGTGCCGCCCTGATCCGGGCGTTGCATGGAGCCGGAGGCGTCGAGGATCAGCATGGTCGGCGCGTACTGTCCCGGGTCGGCGTGCGCGGGGATCGCGGTGGGCGCGACGGCGATCGCGGCGGCGGCGAGCGCGATGGTCAGCGGGCGGAATCTCGGCATTGTCCTCGACTTCGACGATCCAGGGTGAAACCGGACAGACGTTACCGATCGTGCGGGGCGGCCTCCAGCCCCGAAACCGGTGGCACAGCCCACCGTTTGCCGGACGAAATGCCGTTCGGGCTGGTGACGCGGGCTTTTTCCGGCACCGTCGCGCACAATCGACCCATGGCTTCGCAGGCCCGTGCCGCTCAGGAGCGCAAGCGGCACGGCAGGCACTACACGCCGCCGGACCTCGCGCGGTTCCTGGCGCGCCGGGCTCTGCGGCATCGCCCGCCCGGCGCGGAACTGCGGGTGCTCGACCCGGCCTGCGGCGACGGGGAACTGCTGCTGGCCGTGCGGCGCGAGCTGGCGGTGAGCGCGCCCGAGGTGCAGGTGCGGCTGACGGGCTACGACCTGGATCACCCGGCCTTGCGCCGGACCGCGCGCCGCGCCGCGGACGAGGGCGTCGAGATCGACTGCCGCCCCGGCGACTTCCTCGCCGCCGCACCACACCTGCCCATAGGCTCGTTCGACCTGATCATCAGCAATCCGCCGTACGTGCGCACCCAGCAGCTCGGCGGCGCGACCGCCCGCCTGCTGAGCAAACAGTTCGGCCTGCGCGGCCGGATCGACCTCACCCACCCGTTCGTGGCGGTCGCGCCGCGGCTGCTCGCTCCCGCCGGGGTACTCGGATTGCTGTGCGCCAACCGGTTTCTCACCACCAGGGCGGGCGCCAACCTGCGCCGCATCCTCACCGCCGAACTGACCCCGGTCGAGCTCTACGACCTCGGCGACACCAAGCTGTTCACCGCCGCGGTGCTCCCGGCGATCACCGTCGCCACCCGCGACACCCGGCCGGGACCGTGCCGGTATGTCTCGGTCTACGAGCAGGTCGGCGCCGAAGCCGAGGGCGGCACCGAGCTGTTCGACGCGCTGGCCGGCGACGACGGCTGCCTGGTCGGCGCCGGTGGGCGGGTGTTCGCGGTCGAGGTCGGCGTCCTCGCGACCGGCGCACCGATAGGGCGCAGCGTCACCGAGTCCGCGACGATCGCCGGGGTCGATGGGGCGAGTGCGCGCATGGCCGCCGCAACCGAATCGGGGGCCCGTGCGGTCGGCGGCGACACTGCACGCACGGCCGCGATCGAACCGGGGGCTCGGGCGGTCGGCGGCGGAAGCGGGAAGGCGGTCGCGCGCTTGAAGCCCGTGCGGCGGGACCGCGCGGACGATCGGCACGCACAGAGCGAGGACGCCTGGCGGATGTCGCGTCCGGATCTGGACCGGTGGCTGGCCCGGATCGGGAATCGCACCTGGCGCTCGTTCGGGGACACCGCGCGCATCCGGGTGGGAATCAAGACGACCGCCGACCGGGTGTTCATCTCCGATCGCTGGGAGCAGAAGGAGCCCATGCCGGAGCCGGAACTGTTGCGGCAGTTGATCACTCATCACGATCTGCAACCCTGGCGGATCGCACGGGATCGCGGCACCCGCGTGCTCTACCCCTACGATCTGGCCCAGCCCCGCCGCACACCGATCGACCTGGCCGAATTCCCGGACGCCGCACAGTATCTGCGCTCCCACGAGCAGGCGCTGGCCGGGCGGCGCTATGTGCTCGACGGTGGCCGCCAGTGGTTCGAGATCTGGGTGCCGCAGCGCCCGCATCTGTGGGGCGCGCCCAAGCTGGTGTTCCCGGATATCAGCGAGCGGCCCCGTTTCGCGCTGGACCGCTCCGGCGCGGTGGTCAACGGCGACTGCTACTGGATCTCGCTGACCGATCTCGGCGACGACGACCGAGCCACCGATCTGGCGTATCTGCTGATGGGCGTGGCGAATTCGGCGCTGGGGCTGCGCTTCTACGACGCGGTCTGCGGCAACCGGCTGTATTCGGGCAGGCGCCGCTGGATCACCCAGTACGTGGCGCGGCTGCCGCTGCCGGACCCGGGCGGGCCCGCGGCGCGGGAGATCGTGCGCCGGGTGCGCGCGGTGCTCGACGAGGGGGTCGGCGCCGCGGGCATCGATGAGGCGGTGGCCGCCGCGTTCGGCGTGCCGGTTCAGTGAGCGGTGCGGATGCCGACCATCGGGAGCAGGGTGCGCCGGGCGAACTCGCGACCCGCGGCGGCGTCGTCCAGGGGGATGAGCCCGTCGGGGGTGAGGGCCAGCGAGAGTGCCAGGCGGGCGAGCACCTCGGCGACCAGGTCGGGGTCGAAGGTCAGCTCGGGCATGTCGGCCTGGAGCTCGCGCAGCTTCTCCGCGAGATAGGCGCGCCCGACCGCGAGGATGGGCCCGGCGTCGGTGGTGAGCCGGGGCAGGATCATCTCCGGTTCGGTGCCCAGCAGCCGTCGCAGCAGCTCGTTGCCCGCGATGGTGCCCACGAACGCGACGAAGATCTCGACGAGCTGGTCGTCGGGTTCGGTGACGGCCCGGACCCGCTCGTCGATCTCGGCCACATAGCGCTGGGCCTCCCGCACGCCGACCGCCTCGACCAGCTCGTTCTTGGATTCGAAGCGCCGGTACAGGGTGGCCGGACTGATCCCCGCGCGCCGCGCGATCTCGCCCATACTCGTGCGTTTGATCCCGAAATCCAGGAACGCCGACAGCGCGCTGTCGAGCAGCTTCTCACCGTCGGACCCGGGCTTCTCCAGTATCCGCGCGAGGATGGACGAAACGGTAGGCATCGCCCCATTATCCCCGGGGGGACAGATCCAGGGCGACCATCTCCTGTTCGATCGCGTTGGCGGCGAAGTGCACGCCGCGGGAACGTAGTTCGTGGACGCGGCACCGTAGTGCCTCGATCCCGCCGGGCTGGGCCGCGATATCGGCCACGCTGAGCGGTCCCCCCGCTCGGTGCACACCGGAGTGCCTGTATGCCACCGTGATACCTCCTGCCTCGCGTTACCGGCCCGGCCGCGGAACCTGGTGGCCGGGCACGATACGCAGGGAAAATGCTATCAGGTATCCCTACTGGTCGCTTGATCAGTGTGGCGTGTCACAAGATCTCGGCGTCGCGGTGGGTGGCGAGATTGTGCAGGTACACCGCCGCGTTGAGCTTGATCCCGTCCTGCTGGGCCTCGTTCAGCTCCCGGCGCACCTTGCCCGGCACGCCCGCCACGAGCGAACCGGGCGGGATCTGGGCGCCCTCGGGAATCAGGGCGTTGGCCGCGATCAGGCTGCCCGCGCCGATCACCGCGCCGTTGAGCACGGTGGCGCCCATGCCGACGAGCACGTCGTCACCGATGGTGCAGCCGTGCAGAATCGCGTTGTGCCCCACCGAGACTCCGGTGCCGACGGTGAGCGGGAAACCGGGGTCGGCGTGCAGCACGCAGCCGTCCTGGATATTGGTGCGCGCGCCGATGCTGATCTGCTCGAGGTCGCCGCGCAGCACCGCCGAGTACCAGACGCCCACCTCGGCGGCCAGGTTCACCCGGCCGATCACGGTCGCGTTCGGTGCGACCCAGGCAGTGTCGTCGATTTCCGGCGTGAATCCGCTCACCTTGATGATCATGAGGACAGTATGACGCCCCGGAATTGGGCCCGATGGGCGGCCGGGCTGGTGCCGAGCGTGCGGTGGAAATGGTGGCGCAGGCTCACCGCGCTGCCGAATCCGGTGTCGGTGGCGATCCGGTCGACGGTGTCGTCGGTGGATTCCAGCAGCAGCCGGGCGTGATCGATGCGCTGTTGCAGCAGCCACTGCTGCGGGCTGGTGCCGGTGCGTTCCCGGAAGCGCCGGGTGAAGGTGCGCCGCGACATGTGCGCCCGGCGCGCCCAGCTGTCCAGGTCGACCACGGTGTCGAGATTGCCGCGCGCCCAGACCATCGCGCACTCGATCGGGTCGTCGGTGGCCGCGTCGGGCACCGCGACCGGGATGAACTGGGCCTGTGAGCCGCTGCGGTGCGGGGCGGTGACCAGCGTGCGGGCCAGGTCGGTGGCGGCGCGGGCGCCGAGATCGCCGCGCACGATGTGCAGGCAGCAGTCCAGCGAGGCCGCGACGCCCGCGGAGGTGATCACGTCGCCGAGGTCGGTCCAGAGGGTGTCGGCGCGCACGCGGACCGCGGGGAAGGCCGCGGCCATGGCCTCGGCGGTGGCCCAGTGCGTGCTGAGCTCGCGCCCGTCGGCCAGGCCGGTGGCCGCGATGGCCCACGCGCCCAGGCACAGCCCGACCAGCCGGGCGCCGCCCGCGTACGCGGTGCGTACGGCGTCGAGCAGGGCCGGTGAGGGATCGAGGTCGAGCTGCCAGCCGGGGAAGACCACCAGGTCGGCGGTGGCCACGGTGTCCAGGCCGTCGCGCACGGTGATGTCGAATCCGGCGGCGGTGGTGAGGGTTCCGGGGTGTTCGGCGCAGACGTGGACGTCGTAGGGCCAGTCGGGGTCGTCGATCCCGGTGCCGCGGCGGCCCAGGACCAGGGTGGGTACCGCGAGGTGGAACGGGCTGATCCCGTCGAAGGCGACGACCGCGACCTTGTACATGGCCCGATCTTAGCGATGGATGGCCTGCAGGCCGCTGTCCGGTGTGGGCGGTGTCGGCCAGAGTTGATCGCATGACCGAGATGCTCACCCGCCCCGCCCTCGCGGCCGCCCTGCACATCGGCGGCCCGACTCTGCGCTTCCGCTACGCCGGACTGACCTGGCTCACCGACCCCACCTTCGATGAGCCGGGCGTGTATCCCGGCCCGGTCACCCTGCGCAAGCTCAGCGGTCCCGCGGTGCCGCCCGAGGATCTCGGCGTGATCGATGTGGTGCTGCTGTCGCACGATCAGCACGCCGACAACCTCGACACGGCGGGCCGCGCGCTGCTGCCGCGGATCGAGACCGTGCTGTCGACGCCGGACGCGGCGAGCCGGATCGAGGGCGTGCGCGGGCTCGAGCCCTGGGAGACGGTGCCGGTCGGCGCCGTGGAGGTGACGGCGGTGCCCGCGCTCCACGGGCCGGAAGGGTGTGAACCGGATACCGGGGTGGTCACCGGGTTCGTGCTGCGGGCGGCGGGGGAGCCCACGGTCTACGTCTCCGGGGACAACGCGTCGGTGGAGCTGGTGCGCCGGATCGTCGAGCGGGTCGGCCGGATCGACGCGGCGGTCCTCAATATCGGCGCCGCCAATGCGGGCCTGTGGGGTGACACCGACGCGACGCTCAACGCCCGCACGGCCGTGCAGGCGGCCATCGCGCTGGGTGACGCCGTGATCGTGGCCGTGCACGCGGAGGGCTGGGCGCATTTCAGCGAGTCGCTGGACTACCTCGAACGCACCTTCGCCTACGCCGATCGCGCCCATCAGCTCTACATCCCGGTCCGGGGCGAGCTGTTCTCGGTCTGAGGTCGTCGTTGTCCGCTCCCGCGCCGACGTGGATCGGCGCGGGATATCCGTTGTGTGAGAAGAGGTTCGCAGTGCTGAACAGGGAACAGGGCAGGCGCGGGGCAGCTCGGCTGCTGCTGGCCGTGCTCGCGCCGATGCTGGTGCTGGCCGGGTGCTCGTCGGGCGGGGACGGCGACGACGGGTCGGTGTCGAGCACGGTCTCGGCCACGTCGGTCGCGCGCACGACGACAGCGGCGAGTTCCACTCCCGCCCCGGCCGATCCGGGCGGCGCGGCACCCGGGACATCGTCGGCGACCCCGCCCGCGCCGGGCACCCCGGACGCGCAGGCCCCCTCCGAGATCCCACCCGGCTACAACTGCGTGCCGGGACCGGACTGCGGCACGGACACCTGCGGCCACAACGAATGCGGCGTCCCGCAGATCCCACCGGGCCACAACTGCGTCCCCGGCCCCGACTGCGGCACCGACACCTGCGGCCACAACGAATGCGGCGTGACCACACCCCCGGCCACCACCACCCCGGCCCCGGCGACCACCACCCCACCACCACCGACCTCCACGGTGACCACCTCACCCGCCACCCCGTCGACCACGGCCCCCGCCGCGGACACCACCACCGCGCCCGCTCCACCTCTCCCGGCTTGACCGTGTTGCCTGCTTCCGGTCGGCACGGTGCCGCCCCGGGCTAGATGTGGCTGCCATGCCGACCTCACCGCGCCGGACCGACACGCACCATCGTCGGGCCGGTTCGTCGTCGTCACCGTCCTAGGCTGGGCGGATGACGCGAACTGGCGGGATCGTGGGTGTGCCGAGGGAGGTCAAGCCGCAGGAGTTCCGGGTGGCGCTGACCCCGGCAGGCGCGGCGGAGCTGCGGTCGCACGGGCACGAGGTGCTCGTGCAGGCCGGGGCGGGCGTCGGGTCCGGTTTCGCCGATGACGACTATCTGGCCGCCGGCGCGCGCATCGCGGACACCGCCGCGCGGGTCTGGGGTGAGGCCGATCTGGTGCTGAAGGTGAAAGAGCCCATCGCGCAGGAGTATTCGCTGCTGCGGCGCGGGCAGGTGCTGTTCACCTATCTGCATCTGGCGGCGTCGAAGGAGTGCACCGACGCGATCCTCGCCGCGGGCATCACCGCCATCGCCTACGAGACAGTGCGGGCACCGGACGGCTCGCTGCCGCTGCTCGCGCCGATGAGCGAGGTGGCGGGCAAGCTCGCCACCCAGGTGGGCGCCTATCACCTGATGGCGCCGCTGGGTGGCGAGGGCGTGCTGCTCGGCGGCGTGCCCGGCGTCCGGCCCGCCGACGTGGTGGTGCTCGGCGGCGGGGTGGCCGGGACGAACGCGGCGAGCATCGCGGTCGGCATGGGCGCGCGGGTGACCGTGCTCGACACCGACCTGGCTCGCCTGCGCGTGCTCGATGCCCGCTTCGCCGGTCGGGTCGGCACCCTCGCCTCGCACGCGCTCGAGATCGACCGTGCCGTGACCGGCGCGGATCTGGTGATCGGCTCGGTGCTGGTGCCGGGGGCCAAGGCGCCGAAACTCGTCTCCGACGACCTCGTCGCGCGCATGCGGCCCGGCGCGGTGCTCGTCGACATCGCCGTCGACCAGGGCGGCTGCTTCGCCTCCACCCGCCCCACCACCCACGCCGACCCCACCTTCCCGGTGGCGAACGCGCTGTTCTACTGCGTGGCCAATATGCCCGGCGCGGTCCCGCACACCTCCACCGTCGCCCTGACCAACGCCACCCTGCCCTACGCCCGCCGCATCGCCGACCGGGGCTGGCGCGCCGCCTGCACCGCCGACCCCGGCCTGGCCGCCGGGCTCACCGCCGACGCCGGCCGGCTCCTCTCCGCCGAAGTGGCCGCCGCCCACGGGTATTCGCTGGAGGCGTGAGCCTCTCAGCGTCCGCCGCCCAGATACCAGTCGGGGGCGCCCTCGACCGGCAGGTCGCGCAGCTTGTCGGGATTGCGCACGACATTGATGGCCACGATGTGCCCCCGGTCGACGACGAAGGAGAACACGCCGATATTGCTGCCGTCGAAGACGACCAGCCCGGGCAGTCCGTTGACCAGCACCGCGCGGCCCCAGCCGTCGGTGGCCGAGGGCGCGTGGTACCAGCCCAGCAGCAGCTTGGCGATGAGTTCGGCGCCGCGCACCGGCTGCCGGATGGCGGGCACCTTGCCGCCGCCGTCGGCGGTGAGCACGACCTTCTCGTCGAGCACGCCCAGCAGTGCGCTCAGGTCGCCCGAGCGCCAGGCCAGCGCGAAGGCCGAGACCACCTGTTCCTGTTCGACGGGGGAGGCGGGGAAGCGTGGCGTGCCGTTCTCGACGTGCTTGCGGGCCCGCGAGGCGAGCTGACGCACCGCGGCCGGGGTGCGGCCGACGACCTCGGCGACCTCGGGACCGGTCATCCCGAACACGTCCTGGAGCACGAAGGCGGTGCGCTCGGCGGGGGACAGCGATTCCAGCACCACCAGCAGCGCGGTGGTGACCCGCTCGTCCTGGGAGAGCCGGTCGGCGGGGTCCTCCCAGGTGGTGACCTCCGGTTCGGGCAGCCACTCGCCGACGTACTGCTCGCGGCGGGCCCTGGCCGAGCCGAGCTGGTCGAGCGCGAGCCTGCCGGTGACGGTGCTGAGCCAGGCGCGCAGATTGTCGATCTCCCCGGCCCGGCCCGCCTCGTGATGGCGTTGCAGGCGCAGCCACGCGTCCTGCACCACGTCCTCGGCGTCGCTGAGACTGCCCAGCGTGCTGTAGGCGAGGCGGCGCAGGTAGGGGCGGTGCTCCTCGAAGCGGCGGGCCAGTTCGGCCTGGTCGAGGGGGTGCGGTGCGTCGGTCATCGTGGTCGCCGTTCGGTCGTGAGGCCCGGTGTGGGTGAGTGTAGGAGTGCCGTCACAGTGAGGACGAACCATCACTGCCGGGTGTGACATTCCCGCGTTCGGGCTACTCTCGCCCGGTGCAGAAGGGGACATCGACGGCGGCCGGGTTGCTGCTGGGATTCACGCTCGACCGGGTCTTCGCCGATCCGCGCCGCTGGCATCCGGTAGCCGGATTCGGCACGGCGGCAGTGGCTTTGGAGCAGCGCACCTATCTCGACGCCCGGTGGGCCGGGATCGTGCACGAGGTCGTCGCGGTGGGGTCGGTGGTCTGTGTGGGGGCGCTGGCCGCGCGGGGCGGCACGGTGGCCACGGCGCTGGCGACCTGGACCGCGCTGGGCGGCCGGAGCCTGGCGCGCGCCGGTCACGCGATGGCCGACGCCCTCGACGCCGACGACCTGACCGCCGCCCGCGCACTGCTCCCGTCGCTGTGCGGCCGCGACCCGTCCGTGCTCGACGCCGACGGTCTCGCCCGCGCCGCCCTGGAATCCATCGCCGAGAACACCTCCGACGCGACGGTCGCCCCGCTGCTGTGGGGTGCTCTCGCCGGGGTGCCCGGCCTGCTCGGCTACCGCGCGGTCAACACCCTCGACGCGATGATCGGCTACCGCAACGAGCGCTACCGCAAGTTCGGCTGGGCCGCCGCCCGCGTCGACGACGCCGCCAACCTGGCCCCCGCCCGCCTCACCGGCATGCTGACCGTGGTGCTCGCGCCGCTGGTGGGTGGCACGCCGACGGCCGCGTGGCGGGCCTGGCGCCGGGACGCGGCCAAGCATCCGAGCCCGAACGCGGGCGTCGTCGAGGCGTCGATGGCCGGTGCGCTCGGTGTGCAGCTGGGCGGCCGAACCCGGTACCGGCACGGAGTCGAACTCCGGCCGACCTTGGGCGACGGGCGCCCGCCGACGACGACGGATCTGCGCCGGGCGGTGCGGATGTCCGAAGCGGTGCAGTGGGGAGCCCTGGCCGTCGCGGTGCTGACCGCGGCGCTCCCACGGGGTTCGGGCTCCTGACACCCGGGAACTAGATCGGAACACACCCCGGCAGCATGGCGTCGCCCGCGCTGATCGTGCCGTAGGTCAGCAGCGCGTTGAGCAGGCACTCCGGGTTGCCGAAGTAGCCGGCCGAGCCGGTGCCCGTGTCCGCGGCAGCCATCGTGGAGGCGCCGATCACGAGCCCCGCCGCCGCGACCGCCACAAACGTGGTTCGCGTGAATTTCCGCATGGTGACTTCCTTTCCCCGGTGTCCGCGATCAACTTAGAGGAACCTGCGGCGGTGGGCCTGCCCCCAGTTTCCCCGGCGGTGGGTGGAGGCGGCGGGGCCACCGGTCAGCGATTGCGGCCGTAGCGGTCGGCGAGGCGGGACTCGGTGGTGGTTTCCGCGGGGGCAGGCTCGGTGGCGGTCTCGGAGTCCGGGGTGGCGGGGGTTTCGGCGCGTTCGCGGCGGCGGGCGCGGAGCTCGGCGAAGACGAAGTAGCCGAGGCCGAGCGGGGCCATGATGCCGAAGGCCAGCCATTGCAGGCCGTAGGAGAGGTAGGGGCCCGCGTCGAGCTGGGGGAGCGGGGACGGGGTGAAGGCGCCGGGCTGGCCCTCGTCGAGCTGGAGGTAGCCGCCCTTGTCGGTGCCGGTGGGGACGGGGGTGAGCGCGATGTCGAGGACGGCCGATTCCTGGGTGGTGTCGACCGTGTAGACCTGGCGATAGCCGTCCTGCGTGCTCGGTGCCTTGTCGGGGACCACACCCTCCGACGCGCGCACCCGCGCCTCGAGCCGCTGCGGCCCGGCGGGCGGTTCGGCGATCGTGGGCGGACGGGTGCCGTCCACGGCGGCGACCAGGCCGCGGTCGATCAGGACGGTGCGGCCGTCGTCGAGCCGGAACGCCGACAGCACCGCGTACCCGGGCGCGCCGTCGAGGTGGCGCAACCGGACCAGCACCGTCGAATCCGGCACATAGCTGCCGGTCGCGGTCACCTTGCGCCATTCGGTGTGGGTGTCCGGATCGCCGGCGAGCACCTCCGTCACGGCCAGCGGGTCGGCCTGGACGGAATCGGCGATCAGCTGGTTGCGATGCTCGGTGCTGGTGTTCTTGCCCAGCTGCCAGGGCGCCAGCACGGTGAAGCACAGGTAGGCGAACGCGGCCACGATCACCGCGAGAATGAGCCAGCTGGGTCGCAGCAGGAACGTGAGGCGGCGCATCAGTGCGGCGCGTCCGCGGGCGTGCGGGCGTCGAGCGCGGCGCGCACCCAGTCGAGCAGGCCGGGGACCGCGGCCTCGATCTGGTCGCGGACCAGGTCGAATCCGGCCTGGTCGCCGTAGTAGGGGTCGGGCACGTCGGCGCCGTCGGCGTCGGGGTCGAAGCTGCGCAGCAGCCTGCGGCGCTCGCTCGGGACGCCGCGGTGGGCCAGTTCCCGGTCGTGTCCGGTGTCGAGGGCCACGATCAGGTCGGCGTCGCGGTGCTCGTCGCCGAAGGTGGCCGCGATGTGCTCGGTGGCGTAACCGGCCCGGCGCAGGGTCGCCTCGGTCCGCGGGTCGGCCGGATCGCCGACATGCCACGAGCCGGTGCCCGCGCTGGTGACCCGCACGCGATCGGCCAGACCCGCCCGGTACAGATGGGCCGCGAACATGTTCGCGGCCATCGGCGAGCGACAGATGTTCCCGGTACAGACAAACGTCACGTGAATCGCTCCCACGCGACCCATTGTCGCCCGTGCCGCCGGATCGCCGCCACGTAGGGTGTTCAGTTGTGTTCGAGGACTCGGTCGACCCCGCGATGCTGCGCCACCACGGTGACGTCGACGCGCGCCCGGGCATGCTCGACTTCGCGGTGAACGTCCAGGGCCTGGCCCCACCGGCCTGGTTGCGCGAGCGCCTCGCCGCCCGCCTCACCGACCTCGGCCGCTACCCGGGCGCCGACGACGACCGCACCGCCCGCACCGCCGTGGCCACCCGCCACGCCCGCACCCCCGACGAGGTGCTGCTGCTGGCGGGCGCCGCCGAGGGCTTCGCCCTGCTGCCGCGCCTGCGCCCGCGCCTGGCCGCCGTGATCCACCCGTCCTTCACCGAGCCCGAACTGGCCCTGCGCGAGGCAGGCGTCCCGGTCACCCGCGTGCTCCTGGAACGCCCCTACACCCTGGACCCCGCCCTGGTCCCCGACGCGGCCGACCTGGTCGTCGTCGGCAACCCCACCAACCCCACCTCGATCCTGCACCCCGCCGCCACCCTCCACGCCCTGCGCCGCCCCGGCCGCCTGCTCGTCATCGACGAAGCCTTCGCCGACGCGGTGGCCGGCGTGGGTGAACCCGAATCCCTGGCCGGGATCGCCGCGCCGGACGTGCTCGTGCTGCGCAGCCTCACCAAGACATGGGCGCTGGCCGGATTGCGCTGTGGCTATGCCCTCGGCGCGCCCGAGGTGCTCGCCCGGCTGGCCCACGGCCGTCCGCACTGGCCGCTGGGCACCCTCCAGCTCGAGGCCGTCACCGCGACCGCCGAACCCGCCGCCGTCGCCGAGTCCCGGCGCTACGCCGCGCGCATCGCCACCGACCGCACCGCCATGATCGAGCGCCTGACCGCCCTCGGCCTCGATGTGCACACCCCCGCCACCGGCCCCTTCCTCCTGCTGCGTGTCCCGGACGGTGCCCTGCTGCGCAAACGCCTCGCCGACCGCGGCATCGCCGTCCGCCGCGCCGACACCTTCCCCGGCCTCGGCCCGGACCACCTGCGGCTCGCGGTCCGCGGACCCGCCGAGGTCGACCGGCTCGTCGCAGCCCTACGCGAAGCACTGTGGTGAGCGCGCCGCGCCACCCGGGTACGCCGCGCAGCACGTGCATCCTGACCGGCGACCTCCGACCGCGACCGTGGCGCCGTAGTCACGGCGAGGTGCGGACTCCCGGTCGGTGTCCGCGTCGGCGCCGTGGCACACGTCGGATACCGGTCCCGCCTGCTCGCGTGGGCCCGGTCGGTCCCTGTGGCGGGGCACCGGGGACCCTGGACAGGCGGTCGACCATGCTTGGTGCGCACCGGATTCGGGGCGTGCGACCATGACGGCAACTCGGGTGGAGCGAAGGAGACAGTGGTGACCGACCTGGCCGAACTGATCGGGGTGCTCGACGCGGCGTATCCGCCGAAGCTGGCCGAGTCGTGGGATTCCGTCGGACTCGTCTGCGGTGACCCCACCCAGGAGATCACCAAGGTGGTCTTCGCCGTCGACGCCACCGCCGCCGTGGTCGACGAGGCGATCGGCTGGGGCGCACAGGCTCTCGTGGTACACCATCCGCTGCTGCTGCGCGGGGTCGACACCGTGGCCGCCGACACACCGAAGGGCGCGCTGCTGCACCGCCTGATCCGTTCCGGCTGCGCCCTGTTCTCCGCGCACACCAACGCCGACTCCGCCGACCCCGGTGTCTCCGACGCGCTCGCGGCCGCCGTGGGCCTCACCGTCACCGGCCCGCTCGACCCCAAACCGCTGGTGCCGGTGGACAAATGGGTCATCCAGGTCCCGCAGACCCACACCGCCTCACTGATGTCGGCCCTGTTCACCGCGGGCGCGGGAGCGATCGGCGACTACCGCGAGGCCGCCTGGTACACCTCCGGCACCGGCCAGTTCCGGCCGGTCGCGGGCGCGAACCCGGCGATCGGCGCGATCGGCACGGTGGAGACCGTCACCGAGGACGCGGTGGAGGTGGTGGCCCCGCCGACCTCGCGCCTCGCCGTGCTGGCCGCCCTGCGCGCCGCGCACCCCTACGAGGAACCGGCCTACCACGTCACCGAACGCGCGCCCCTGCCGTCCTCGCTCGGCATCGGCCGCATCGGCGAACTGCCCGCACCCGAAACCCTGCGCGCCTTCACCGAGCGCGTCGGCGCGGGCCTGCCCCGCACGGTCTGGGGCGTGCGCGCCGCGGGCGACCCCGACCGCCTCGTCCAGCGTGTGGCCGTCTGCGGCGGCGCGGGCGACTCGTACCTGAACGCCGCGATCCGCGCGGGCGTGGACGCCTACCTCACCTCCGACCTGCGCCACCACCCCGTCGACGAACACCTGCGCCGCGGCGGCCCGGCCATCATCGACGCCGCCCACTGGGCCACCGAGTTCCCCTGGTGCGCCCAGGCCGAACAGTTCGTCCGCGCCGCCCTCCCCACCCTCACCACCCGCGTCTCCACCCTGCGCACCGACCCCTGGACCGTCACCGGCTGACCGGCCCGACGCCCGCGCGACGTCTTCACCACCCCACGACGGGTACCTGGGTGTGTTCGGCCGCATCGTGCAGCGGGCATCCGGGCGACCCCACCAAGTCGCGTCGACCCATTGTGAGCGCCGAACCACGAGACGGCGCCGGACAACCGCCCCGTGTCAGCGGGCTCAGCTCAGCCTCGACCAGGCCAGCGCGAAGTCGGGGTGAACCCGGAGCGTGACCGCGCTCGCGTCCGGCGCGATCGAGGCAGCGAGATAGCGGTCCATCCGAGCGAAGACCGTGGGCCCGAGCACCACCGCGAGGGTCAGCACCAGCAGCCCGGCGGCCCCGGTGAGCAGCGCGAACGACGACGGCGCGGCGAAGTACAGGCCCACACCCAGCACCAGCGGGAACAGACTGCACACGTAGTAGGCGATCAGTGCCTTGACGCGGGTGTCGTGCCGCGCCGCGCATCGCCCGCACGCGGGCCAGGAGGCCTTGATCAGCGCCGTCGGCTCGTTGCAGTCCTCGACCAGCTTGCCGAGGATCAGGCTCTTCACCGTTTCGAAGGTCCTGCGTCCGAATCCCTCCTGGCGATACGCCCCCGGCTTGCCCCAGAACCGCAGGTACTCGTCCCGGGGCCCGGTCGCCGGTCGGCCGTGGGCGGGACACACCGACGGCAGCGCCTTGGCCAAGGTCAGCTGGAGCTGTCGCTGCTCGCCGTGCGGATCGAACCTGTGCGGGCGCAAGGGCAGGACCACGTCTGTGGCGGTAGTCGAGGAGGTCACACCGTATTGGACGCTCGCGGGCCGCGATCGGTTCCCTCCCACACCCGGGTCCTTCGGGTCCTGGCATGACCACCCCCCTCGGCGCGGTACGGTTGACCAACCCATCCGTCCACCGTGTTCAGGAGTTCGTGCGCGTTGAATGTCGAACCGTCGGTCCAGTCCAAGCTGTTGCAGCTCGCCGCCGTCGATGCCGAGTTGACGCGGATCGCCCATCGCCGCACCGCGCTGCCCGAACAGCAGGAAGTGGCCCGGCTGGCGGCCGAGCGCACCGGCTACAAGGACGCCGCCGTCGCGGTGGAGATCGGCATCGACGACCTGGATCGCGATATCCGCAAGCTCGAGGGTGAGGTCGACGCGGTGCGCAAGCGGGAGGACCGCGACCGCGGCATGCTCACCGCAGGCACCGTCGCGGCCAAGCAGCTCTCCGAGATCCAGCACGAGCTGGGCAGCCTGGAGCGGCGCCGCTCGGTTCTCGAGGACGAGCTGCTGACCGTGATGGAACAGCGCGAGGCGATGGCCGCCGACCACGATCACGCCGGGGCCCGGCTGAGCAAGGCCGAACAGGACCTGGCCGACGCCGAACGCCTGCGCGACGAGGCCATGGCCGACCTGGCCGTGGCCCAGCAGCGCTGCGAGACCGACCGCGAAGGGCTGATCGGCCTGTTCCCCGGCGAACTGCTCGCCGTCTACGACAAGCAGCGCGCGGCGCACGGTGTGGGCGCGGCCCTGCTGCAGGCCCGCCGCTGCGGCGCCTGCCGGATCGAGATCGACCGCGGCGAGCTGCAGCGCATCGCCAAGGCCGCCCCCGACGCGGTGCTGCGCTGCCCCGAGTGCAGCGCGATCATGGTGCGCACCAAGGAATCCGGGCTCTGACGTGCCGGTGACCGAGGTGATCGTCGAGGCCGACGGCGGCTCGCGCGGCAATCCCGGCCCGGCGGGCTACGGCGCGGTCGTCTTCGACACCGACCGCGCGCGGGTGCTGGCCGAGCGCAAGGAGTACGTGGGCGTCGCCACCAACAATGTGGCCGAATACCGCGGTCTGCTCGCCGGTTTGGCCGCCGCGGCCGAACTCGGTGCGCGGGTGGTCTCGGTGCGGATGGACTCCAAGCTCGTCGTCGAGCAGATGTCGGGACGCTGGAAGGTCAAGCACGCGTCGATGATCCCGCTCGCCGAACAGGCCCGCGCGCTCGTCGCCGGGTTCGACCGGGTGAACTTCACCTGGATTCCGCGCGCGCAGAACTCCCACGCCGACCGGCTGGCCAACGAGGCGATGGACGACGGCGCGCTCGTCGGCACGGTCCGCGAGGCCGTGGCGGCGGGACACGCACCGGGCGACCAGGAGCCCGCCGTCACCGATCCCGCGAAAACCACCGCCGCCCAGCCGCTGTCGTCCCCGGGCTGGACCGGCGCCGTCGGGAGGCCCACCCGCCTGCTGCTGCTGCGCCACGGCCAGACCGCGCTCTCGGTGGAACGCCGCTACTCCGGCCGCGGCAACCCGCCGCTGACCGAGCTCGGCCGCGAACAGGCCGAACGCGCGGCGAAGATGCTGGCCGCCAAGGGCGATATCGCCGCTGTCGTGAGCTCGCCGCTGCAGCGCGCCCGGTCCACCGCCGACGCCGCGGCCACTGCGCTCGGCCTGCCCGTGCGCGTCCTGGACGGACTCACCGAAACCGATTTCGGCAGTTGGGAAGGACTCACCTTCGCCGAGGCGGCCCAGCGGGACCCGGAGCTGCACAGCGCCTGGCTGGGTGACCCGTCGCTGTCCGCGCCCGGCGGCGAGAGCTTCGACCAGGTGCGTGAGCGCATCGAGGCCGTCCGCCGTGACCTGGTGGCGCTGTATCCGGAGCAGAACGTGGTGGTGGTCAGCCACGTCACCCCGATCAAGACCCTGCTGCAACTGGCGCTGGGCGTCGGCCCGTCGCTGCTGTACCGCCTGCACCTGGACCTGGCCTCGCTGTGCGTGGCCGAGTTCTATCCCGACGGCGGCGCCTCGGTGCGGCTGGTCAACGACACCTCGTACCTGGCCGGTTAGCCGCGCCCACCCCCGCGGGGTACGGTCGGCCCTGGCCTGCGGCCTGCGTAACGATCACGCGCGCGCACCCGAAAGGTTCACGGGCGCGCGGAATGCCGCGGCCATCGAGAAAGGTACTTGATGAGGTTTCTACGGATGGCGGCGTTCGCGGCGGCCATCGCGGGGGCGCTCACCGCATCCGCCGGTGTGGGTAGCGTGTCGGCCGACCCGAGCGTGGTGCTCGGCGCGGCCTCGGGCATCGTCTTCGACAACAACTCCGGCTGCTCGCTGACCACCATCGGGCACGACAACGCGGGCAGGCTGGTCGGCATCACCGCCGGGCACTGCGCCCCGACCGGGGCGAAGGTCGGCGCCGAGCAGGCGCTGCACGCCGGCGTGATCGGCACCGTTGCCTTCTCCGACGACGGCGAATACCTGGATTTCGCGGTGCTGCAACTGGACGCCGCCAAGGTGCTGCCGGTGCGCACGGTCGGCCAGACCACCGTCGCCGGGATCGGCTCCGCGCCCGCCCCCGGCACCACGGTGTGCTCGGACGGCCGGACCAGCGGTCGCAGCTGCGGTGTGGTGTGGGGTGAGCTCGAGGGCACCTCGATCAACCAGTACTGCTCGCAGCCCGGTGATTCCGGCGGCCCGGTCGTGGTCGGCGATCGTCTGGTCGGCATGAACCAGGGCAGGCTCACCGGCCTCGGCCCGATCGATTTCGACGTCCCGTGCACCGGCGGCGCGAACCCGATCCACTCGCCCGCCTACTTCCAGCCCATCCAGGTCATCCTCGATGTGCTCAACCGCGCGGGCGGTGTCGGCGCGGGCTTCCAGCCCATCTGACCGGCGAACCCCACCGGGGGCGCGGCGGCCGAACGAGGCTGCCGCGCCCCCGGTCTCGTTCAGGGGCGCAGGACCGAGACCAGGAAGTCGGTCTGGTCGCGAACGACCTGCTCGAACACGTCGTCGAAGTAGACGTCGAAGTGCCCGACCGGATACTGCTTGACCACCGCGTGCTTGGTGCGCTCGGCGGCCTTGCGGGTGGGGGCGGGCGGGGCGATCGAATCGTGCTCGGCGATCGCGTAGAACACCGGCACCTTCACCGCCTTGGCCCGGCGGCCCGGCGCGTCGAACAGCGTCGAGAACGCCACGCGCGCCGAGACCTTCGGCTCGTAGGTCGCGCTCTCCTCGGCCAGCCTGCCGTAGCCCTCGGGCACGTCCGAGGCGCTCATCAGCGCCGCCGAGCGCTTGCGCCCGGCCAGCCGGATGCCGATCGGCTTGCGCCGGATCGGGCCCACCAGCAGGTCGGTGGCGGCGAGGGTGGCCACCTTGGTCAGGCTGATCGGGCCCTTGGCCATCGACGAGGCCCAGCCGCTGGTGAACGGCACCTGCGCGACCACCGCGGCGATGTAGTCGTCATCCGGTGCCACCGCGAGCACGTGGCCACCGCCGAACGAGGTGCCCCACAACGCGATCCGGGTGGCGTCGAAGCCACGGATGCTGCGCGCGTAGGCGATCGCGGCCTTCCAGTCCTCGCGCTGGCGGGCGATGTGCAGCAGCTGGCGCGGCGCGCCCTCGCTGGCCCCGAAATGCCGGTAGTCGAACGCCAGCACCCCCATCCCCGCCGCGACGAACCGCCGCGCATACCGATCCAACCCCATTTCGCGGGTTGCCCCCAGCCCGTGTCCCATGATCACCAGCGGGCGCGGCCGGGGCGCACCGTCGGGCAGGTAGAGCCAGGCAGCGCACTGCTGGTCACCCGAGGGGAAACTGACGTCGACACGTTCCATGAGAGCTAACCGTACCGAGTAGGCTGTCACTGCGGACGAGTCGGCCGGGCGACCGCGGCGACGGGAACGGGTACACAGTGCCGCTGCCCGTGGCCGAGGAAAGTCCGGACTCCACAGAGCAGGGCGGTTGTCAACGGCAACCCGGGGCGACCCGCGGGACAGTGCCACAGAAAACAAACCGCCGCGCGCATGCGCGGTAAGGGTGAAACGGTGCGGTAAGAGCGCACCAGCGCCCCGGGTGACCGGGGCGGCTAGGTAAACCCCGCCCGGAGCAAGGTCGAAGGTCGCACCTCGCGGTGCGGCTGCGCAGGTGTTCGAGGGCTGCTCGCCCGAGCCTGCGGGTGGACCGCTCGAGGCACCCGGCGACGGTGTGTCCAGATGGATGGTCGCCCCCCGGTGCGAACCGGGGACAGGATCCGGCTTACAGGCCGGCTCGTCCGCCCGCACAGCCGAGGCGGCGCGCCCCACCCGGGGAGCGCCGCCTCGTGTGCGTCGGCCTCAGCACATGAACTTGGACATCTCGTAGATCGCCTGCGCCTCTTGGGTGGTCGCGGTGGTGGTGCCGTTGGTCGCGTTCTTCTCGATCCCGGCGACCACGTCGTCCTTGGATTTGCCCGCGGTGATGTCACCACAGGTCTTCGAGAGCAGTCCGCTCAGCGCGGCGTCGTCGCGGCCCTCGGCCAGTTTCGGGAAGGCGTTGCGGTAACTCACCACGAACATGCCCGCCTTGCTCGCGTCGAGCTGGGCGGTGGCGGCGGGGGTGGTGGTCGGCGCGGACTCGGTGGCCGCGGAATCGTCGCCACAGCCGGCCAGCAGCAGGGCGAAGACGGTGGCACTGGCCGCGAGGGCGGCGGTAGTTCTACTCACGAGGCGGGATGCTAATGGCCCGGAAAACGCGCCGCCTCCCGTCGGATGAACGGGAGGCGACAGGTCGAAGATCTGTTAGGCGTCAGCTATGCGGGGTTGATCACCAGCAGCTGGGCCCAGTACGCAGCCTGGTCCGGGCCGAGGATCGGCAACAGGTAATCGAAAAGCAGCGACGACATACGCTCGGAACTCCCCTTTATCGAAGTGGGTGCTGCACGGCCCCGGCGTCTGCCGGGGGTGCCGCCGACACAGTAACAACTGCCGCCGCACGTGTGTCGGGTCGGTGAATATGCGCGGGAACTCGCCGGGAACGTGAGGGAGGTCATAGAGTGTTCGCCGTCGGTCCGTCTCGCCGCCGATCGTGGCGAGTCCAACACATTCGATCGCGGAAGCAGGTCACATTCACATGCGGGTAGTTCGTTCCATTGTCGCCGGTGCACTGATCGCCGGAGCCGCTGCGGTTCTCACCTCGCTGGGCGCGGGCTCGGCGAGCGCGGTCGCGGTGACCCCGCTCTCCGGTGGGGTCCAGGTGGACCTCAGCCCGGCCGATACCGCCTGGGTCCACCAGACCCGGTTCGGCCTGACCGTCGCGGGTCTGCCGCATCCGTCGGCGGCCTCGTTCGGTCAGGCGCTCGACGCCGCGGCCGCGGTGTCCTCGTCGGTGCCCAACGGCCGGGTCACCTTCACCGTGTACGGCCCGTTCGACCAGCTCAACGGCACCATGCTGGCGCTGCAGTAATACGCTGCACGGATGGAACTCCATCCGCGGATCGTCTCGGCGCCGGTCGACTTCGGCGCCATCCGTTCCGAATTCGGGCTGGCCTCGGACTATCCGGCCGAGGCCGTCTCGGAGGCCCGCGACGCGGTCGACGCGTTCGCGGGCACCCGGGTCGACCGGACCGACATCGAGTTCGTGACCATCGACCCACCCGGCGCCATGGATCTGGACCAGGCGCTACATCTCGTCCGCACCGATACCGGCTTCACCTTGCACTACGCCATCGCCGATCTGGGCGCGGTGATCGTGCCGGACGGTGCGCTCGCCCGCGAATCACTCGCCCGCGGCCAGACCTTCTACCTTCCCGACGGCACCGTGCCGCTGCATCCGCCGGTGCTGTCCGAGGACGCCGCCAGCCTGCTGCCCGGCCGCGACCGGCCCGCCGCCCTGTGGACGATCGAACTCGACGCGGCCGCCATTCCCCGCTCCGTCACCGTGACGCGCGCGCTGGTGCGCTCCCGGCAGCGGCTGGACTACGCGCGCGTGCAGGCCGACGCTGACGCGGGCACCCCGCATCCCTCGATCGCCGCGCTGCCCGAGTTCGGCAAGCTGCGCGTCGAGGACGGGTTCGACCGCGGCGCCATCTCGCTGCGCCTGCCCGCCCAGGACGTGGTCCGCGACGGCGGGAACTGGCGGCTGGAGCTGGAACCGCGCACCGAGGCCGACGACTGGAACGAGCAGGTCTCCCTGCTCACCGGCCTGTGCGCGGCCCGGATCATGCTGGAGCACAAGGGAACTCCGCTGGGCCTGCTGCGCACCATGCCTCCGCCCCCACCGGGCGCCGTCGAGTCGATGCGCCGCACCGCCGCCGCCCTCGGTGTCGCCTGGCCCGAGGGGATGCCGGTGGGCCGGTTCCTGGCCGGGCTCGACGCCAACTCGGCAGAGTCGCTGGTACTGATGTCGGAGGCCACCTCGCTGCTGCGCGGCGCGGGCTACACCCTGCTCGCCGAGCTCGACGACCCCAGCCCGGATCGCCTGACCCACAGCGCCATCGGCGCCCCCTACGCCCACGTCACCGCCCCGCTGCGCCGCCTGGCCGAGCTTCACCACCGAGATCTGCCTGGCCCACTGCGCGGGCACCGAGGTCCCCGGGTGGGTCCGTGACGGCCTCGGGGCAGCGGTGGACACCATGCGCCGCACCGACGCCGTCGCGGGCAAGGTCGACCGTGCCTGCGTCGACCTGACCGAGGCCACCGTGCTGCGCCCCCGGCTGGGCACCCCCTTCGACGCCGTCGTCCTGCGCGCCGCGGAGGGCTCGCGCGAAGCCGAGATCTTCGTCGCCGACCCACCGATCCTGGCCCGCTGCACCGGCGCACCACCCGAGGGGCACACCGTCCGGGTCCGTCTCACCGCCGCCGACCCCGCGACCCGCACGATCGCCTTCGCCTACGGGGACTGATCGTCACCGCCCACCTGTCGGTGCCCGTGGTTATAGTGACCGCCGAAGGGGTTCCGGGAGGACAACAGGGGGCACGATGACTGTCGGCGCGCAGCAGACGACGGGAACACTCACCACCACACAGGTACTGGCCTGGCAACCGGCCACGCTCACCGCACGCGGTGACACCTGGTCGGCCCAGGCGGGCGAGCTCACCGCTTTCGACGACGCGAGTCATCGCGCGGTTGACGCGAGCCGCGACTTCTGGCAGGGCAGCGCCGGTGACGCCATGCGCACCGCGCACGAGCAGCGGCGCACCACCACCAGGACGTTCCTCACCGCACTGCAGGACGGTGCGACCGCCGCGCGGTCGGGGGCGGGCAGCCTCGACGCCGCCCGCACCGCGCTGGCCGACGCCATCCGCTCGGCGGAGGGCAAGGGCTACACGGTCGCCGAGGACGGCACCGTCAGCCTGTCGGCGAGCACGCACCAGACCCTGCTCTCCCAGCTGCCCGACGCCTCGTCCTACACGACCGCCGCCGGTGCGCTACAGGTCGACGCCGACGCCGACGCCGCCACCGCCTCGGTGAAGCAGGCGCTCGAATCCGCGCGTACCGCCGCCGAATCGGTGGCGAGCGCCGTCGAGAAGGCTTTCGCGGGCCTGCCCGAGGGCGACTCGCCGATCCAGGCCGAGGTCCCGATCAGCCCGGCCCCGATGAACGATTCGGCCCGGCGCGAGGCGTCGGCGGCGGCATTCCGCAAGGTCTTCGGCCGCGACCCGTCGAGCAATGTCGACTGGGAGACCGCGCTGGCGCTGAACCCGGAGAGCACCGACCCCAAGTACAAGGGTGTCGACGCCGAGATCAAGGTCGTGCGCATCGAACCGGTGCCGGGGCAGGGAGTGGTGCGTACCTCGCAGTGGATCGAGCAGGAGAAGGTCTTCAATGTGCCGAAGGACCTGGGCGACAACCGGACCAACGATCCGAACTTCGATCCCGAGCACGCCAGGGTGACCACCTACGTCGACTACGAGAACGGCATCGTCGTCGTGCGGCAGAATCCGTCGGTCTCGACCAGTGGCGAGGTCGACGTGAAGGCGCCCGACGCCACGGTGTGGCAGGCCGCCGACGGTTCGGTGCGCGTGGACTACGACGCGGGCAATCCGCATTCGCCCGATCCGTCCGGCATCTGGACGGTCAACGGTGACCTGGTCTTCGTGCCGGGCCAGAACGGCGGTGATGTCACCGTGCACGGCACCCGCACCGATTACCCCTCCCTCGAGGTGTATCAGGAACGGCAGGACGGCAGTGTCAAGGAGATCGCCGTCGATCCGGCGGTGACCGGCGGCGAACACGGACCGGTCGCGAATCTGCCCTTCCACCACGAGGTCCCGGGTTCGGATATGAAGGTCTTCGACAAGTTCAAGGCCATCCAGCAGTTCCCCGAAGGCGATCCGGGCCCCGGGTATCCGGGTACCTACGATCTGCCCGGTACCAAGGCGGGCGGCACCGACAATCCGCCGGTGGTCCGCAAGATCACCCCGAGCGATATGCCGCTCGGATGAGCGCGCTGATTCCGCCGCAGCAGCGGTACTGGATGAGCGCGACCCTCGCGCTGACCGTGTTCGCCGTGCTCGCGTACGCGCTGGCGTTCGTCACCGGCGCGTTGCTGGACGGCACGACCGGCTTGCCGGAGCGGTGGGCGCTGCCGCTCGGCTCGCTCACCGGCGTGCTCGTCGCGGTGCCCGTGGCGGCGCTGCTGCGCCGCTGGGACGGGCGGGTGGTCGCGCGCGGGATCGCGCTCGGGCTGCTGGTCGCCTGCGGGCTGAATGTGGTGGTCGGTATCGGCGCCGGAATCCTGGGGTAGACGGATGGACGACAACGAGACCGACGAGACGGTTCAGCTGCGAGCTTTCGGGCCCTACGGCTTCGGCACCGCCGCGGTGGTGTTCCCCCTGGCCGCGCTGTCCACGCTGGTCGGCGGCGACATGGACCTGCCGGAGGTGAGTATGCCGATCTGGGCGGCGATCGCCGTCGGCTGGCTGGTGGCGCTGCGGGTCGGCGGCCGGGCCCGCGAGATCGCTGTCGGCCTGCTGCTCGGCGCTTTCGGGATGATGCTGCCCGCGCTGCTGTATCCGGCGATCCTCGTGCTCGTCATCGCCCTGCCCGCCACCGTCGTGTGGGCGGTGGTGACGGCGGTGCGTCGCCGGGGACATGCCGGGACACGGGCATCCCCGGCCGGTTAGCGGGCCCTGAAAACCGGGCCAGGGTCAGGGGATTCCGGTGATGAAGGCCGCGGCGGCGGGATACCGCGCCAGGGCCTGCCCGGCGGCGGCTTCCTCGGAATCGGCCAGCAGTTCGAACACGGTGGCGCCGGTGGGGGACAGGTCGGCGGCGGCCGCCTGGATGGCCTCGCGGGATTCGACGGCATCGCGGTGATCACCCAGGACGGTCTGCAGGCGTTTGGCCTGTGCGCCGAGATCGGTGGCGGCGTCGCCGAGGACCGGGCTCGCCGCATCGCAGGAATATCGTAAACGCTTGGCGCCCTTGCGGATGTCGTGCAGCAGTTCGACGCGGTCGGCGGGGTCGGCGTCCGGTTCGGTGAGGACCAGCGCGCGCAGGTGCTCGCGGTCGCGCCGCAGTACCCGCTCGAACGCGTCCACGGCCTCGGTGTGCGCCGCGTCGTCGGTGAGTGGGGGATCGGTGCGCCACGCGGTGAGCGTGTCGGCCAGGCGGCGGTAGCGGGGGCCGTCGAGGGTCGTGAGGATCTCGGCGTGGCCGGTGGCGTACACGTGCCGCGACGCGCCGACCAGGGCCCGGATCACCTCGACCGGGACCTCGTCGTAGTCGCGCAGCAGGGTCCGGAAGCGGGCCGCGCGGACCTCGGCGTCGCGGGCCACGCCGAGCAGATCGGCCAGCCATTTCAGTTCGCGCGCGGTGGCTTTCGCGTGCTTGCCGGTGAACAGCGCGCGGTAGGAGCGCAGCACGCTGCGCAGCCGCCGGGTGGCCACCCGCATCTGGTGCACCGAGTCGTCGGCGTCGGCGCGCACGTCCGGTTCGGCGGCCAGCAGCCGGTCGATGTCCTCGCACAGGGCGCTGCGCAGGGCGGTTGCGGCCGTGGTCGCCATGATTCAGTCTCGCTTCCCGAACGCGTCGGTCGCCGCCACCAGATGGTGGGTGATGCCGGGCTCGTGCGCGGTGTGCCCCGCGTCCTCCACGATGTGCAGCGTCGAGCCGGGCCACGCGGTGTGCAGGTCCCAGGCGCTGACGGCCGGGCACACGATGTCGTGGCGGCCCTGCACGATCACCCCGGGGATGTCGGCGATCCGATCGATGTCACGCAGCAACTGTCCCTCGTCGAGGAATCCGCCGTGCCGGAAATAGTGGTTTTCGATGCGCGCGAAGGCGAGTGCGAAGCGCGACTCGCCGGTCTCGGCGATCCGATCCGGTTGCGGCAGCAGCGAACTCGTCGCGCCCTCCCAGGTCGACCAGGCCACCGCGGCGTCGAGCGCGACCTGCGGATCGTCGGCGTGCAGCAGCCGGTGATACGCCTCGACCAGGTCGCCCTCGCGCTCCTCGACGGGTACCGGAGCCAGGAACTTCGCCCATTCGGCCGGGTAGACATTGCCCGCCGCGCCGTTGTAGTACCAGTCGATCTCCTTGCGCCGCAACAGGAAGATGCCGCGCAGCACCAGCTCGGTGACCCGCTCGGGATGCGCCTGCGCGTAGGCCAGGCCCAGTGTGGAACCCCACGACCCGCCGAACACCTGCCAGCGTTCGATCCCGAGCCGCGCGCGCAGCAGTTCCATGTCGGCGATCAGATGCGCGGTGGTGTTGGTCGCCAGGCTCGCGCCGTCGGCGATGTGCGGCACCGACTTTCCGCAGCCGCGCTGATCGAACAGCACGATCCGGTACACCGCCGGATCGAAGAAGCGCCGCTGCAACGGGCCGGTGCCACCGCCCGGTCCACCGTGCACGAAGACCACCGGCTTGCCGTCCGGATTTCCGCTGACCTCCCAGTACACCGACTGGCCGTCGCCCACGTCGAGCAGGCCGTCCTCGAACGGCTCGATCCCGGGATAGAGCTCGCGCATCAGAAGGCCAGTCCCGCAGCCAGATTCGGCAGTTCCAGGGCGGTGAGCGCCTCGGTGCGGACCTCGGCGCAGGCGGCGGTGGTGACCCGGTCGACGATCGCCTTGTCGGCCAGCACCTGCCCATTGATCCCGCCGTTGCGCAGCGCCCACTCGTGCACCATCGCGTTGAGCGAGAACCGCCCCAGCGTCGGGCCCTGCACCCGGAAGTTCGACAGCTCGGGGCGGATCATCTCGCACAGTTCGGTGGCGGCGGCGTCGCTGATGGTCACCTCGCCGGGCTTGGCGGCCGTGGTGGTCGCGACGGTGGCGGTGGTGGTCGCCGCCGCGTCGTCCTGGGCGGGTTGCGCACCGCCGCAGGCGGTCAGACCCGCGACGGCGAGCGCTGCGGCCGGCGAGACGACGGTTCGGAAAATCCAGCGGCGATGCATCGATACCTCATGACTGGTCGGCGAATGTCGCCGTCGAGTCTGCCAGGAGCACGGCTGTTTGTCGGAGCGCCTAGCCCCGCTCCGTGAGGTCGCCGGTGCGGGGTTCGGAGTGCGGTCAGCTCAGAAGCTGTGTTCCGGCCCGGGGAAGGTGCCCTGGCGGACTTCCTCCGCGTAGGCGGCCGCCGCGGAGCGGAGTTCGTCGCCGACATTGCCGAAGCGCTTGACGAACTTGGCGGTCTTGCCGCTGGTGTAGCCGGCCATGTCCTGCCAGACCAGCACCTGCGCGTCGCAGTCGGCGCCCGCGCCGATACCGACGGTGGGGATGGTGAGTTTGTGGGTCACCTGACCGGCCAGTTCGGCGGGCACCATCTCCATGACCACCGAGAACGCACCGGCCTCCTGTACCGCGATGGCGTCGGCGATGAGCTGTTCGGCGCCGTCGCCGCGGCCCTGCACGCGGAAACCGCCGAGGGTGTTCACGCTCTGGGGAGTGAAGCCGATGTGGGCCATCACCGGGATGCCCGCGGCGGTGATGAGCGCGATCTGCTCGGCGACGCGTTCGCCGCCCTCGAGCTTCACCGCGTGCGCCTGACCCTCCTTCATGAAGCGGGTGGCGGTGGCCAGCGCCTGCTGCGGGGAGGACTCGTAGGTGCCGAACGGCAGATCGGCCACGACCAGCGCGTGCGGGGCGCCGCGCACCACCCCGCGCACCAGCGGGATCAGCTCGTCGACGGTGATCGGCACGGTGGTGTCGTAGCCGTAGACCACATTGGCGGCGGAATCGCCGACCAGCAGCACCGGAATGCCCGCCTCTTCGAACAGGCGCGCGGAGGAGTAGTCGTAGGCGGTCAGCATCGACCAGCGCTCGCCCTCGGCCTTCATCTGCTGCAGATGCTGGACGCGAGTCTTGCGGCGAGGCCGCTCGGTCGAGGCGGTTTCGGCGGGAGCGGCACCGTAGGCAGGGGACTGCTCATCGGAGACGGACATCATCGTCCCTTTCGTCTGGTTCCTCGAGGCCCGTAGCGGGTCCCCGGGTTTTTCTGACGAATCCAGTGTGCCACCCGCGCCGGGGGCCGCTTAAGGGGCCGGGCCGGTGTGATCGGTCACACCAGCGGCTCGGCTACCGTGACACCAGAGCCCTGTCGCGCCGATCGGGCGCATCGTGCTGTGCGCCCCCGCGGCGCGGAAAGGTGGGCCACTGTGCAGCGAGGCAGGCTCGTCGTCACCCTCGGCGCGCTCTGCGCGCTGGTCGTCACCGGATGCTCCGCCGAGCAGGCGACCCCGAGCGCGCCGCTGCCGCCACCGCCCGCCGGGCTGGACCGCTTCTACCAGCAGCAGGTCGACTGGGGTTCGTGCACGGACTACGGCAGCCCCGACGACCGGCTGCCACCCAATGCCCAGTGCGCGCGGGTCACCGTGCCGGTCGACTACGCGCGACCCGACGGCGAGACCGCCCAGATCGCGCTGTCGCGCATCCCCGCGACCGGCAAGAACAAGATCGGCTCGCTGCTGCTCAACCCCGGCGGACCCGGCGTCTCGGGCCTGTCGATGGTCGGGATCGGCAACCGCACCCCGCTGGCCGAGCGCTTCGACCGGGTCGGATTCGATCCGCGCGGCGTCGGCTCGTCGCTGCCCGCGATCGTCTGCCTGACCCCGCAGCAGGCCGACGCCGAACGCGCCGAACCCCCGCTGGACAACACCCCCGAGGGCATCGCCGCGGCCGAGGCCGACAACCGCGAGTACGCCGGTCGCTGCGCCGAGCGCACCGGCACCGACCTGCTCGCCCACGTCGGCACCCGCGAGGTGATCCAGGACATGGACGTCATCCGGGCCGCGCTGGGCGACGCGAAGCTCAGCTACCTGGGCTACTCCTACGGCACCCGCCTCGGCTCGGCCTATGCCGAGAAGTTCCCGCAGAACGTGCGCGCCCTGGTCCTCGACGGCGCGGTGGACTCCTCCCAGGACCCGGTGCAGGAATCGCTGCGCCAGGCCGCGGGCTTCCAGGGCGTGTTCAACGCCTACGCCGCCGACTGCGCCACCCACACCGAATGCCCGCTCGGCACCGACCCCGCCCAGGCGGTGGCCCGCTTCCGCGAACTGGTCGGTCCGCTGGAGACCACTCCCGCCGCCACCGCCGACCCACGGGGGCTCAGCTACGGCGACGCGATCACCGGCGTGCAGCAGGCCCTCTACACCGACGACCTGTGGAACGTGCTCACCCAGGGCCTGCTCGAACTGCGCGAGGGCAAGGGCGACACCCTGCTGCAACTGGCCGACATGTACGACGGCCGCCGCGAGGACGGCAGCTACGCCAACACCCAGGACGCCTTCAACGCCATTCGCTGCGTCGACGACCCGCGCGTCACCGATCCCGCCGTGACCGGCCGTCAGGACACCGAATACCGCAAGGCCGCCCCCTTCCTCGACGACGGCAAGGGCACCGGCGCCGCGCCGCTGGAACTGTGCGCGTCCTGGCCGGTCCCCAACACCAGCACCCCGCACCGCATCTCGGCCCCCGGCCTGCCCACCGTGGTCGTGGTCTCGACCACCGAGGACCCGGCCACGCCGTATCAGGCGGGCGTCGACCTGGCCGCGCAACTGGGCGCCGAGCTGATCACCTTCCGCGGCAACCGGCACACCGCGGCGCTGGTCGCGGGGGACAGCTGCCTCGACGACGCGGTCATCGACTACCTCGTCGAACTCACCACGCCCGCCTCCGATCTCACATGCTGAGAGGTCCCGGGGCGGCGTCGTGGCCGGTGAGGGGCATGCGCACCGCGATCGGAACGCAAACCCACGCGTGTATGTAACACGGATTTAACGCCAGGTGCTTACGCTCGCCGTATGGATCGCCAGAAGGAATTCGTGCTGCGGACGCTCGAAGAGCGGGACATCCGCTTCGTACGTCTCTGGTTCACCGACGTGCTGGGCTACCTGAAGTCCGTCGCGATCGCTCCCGCCGAGCTCGAGGGCGCCTTCGAGGAGGGCATCGGCTTCGACGGCTCGGCGATCGAGGGCTTCGCACGGGTGTCCGAGGCGGACATGGTCGCGCGTCCCGATCCGTCGACCTTCCAGGTGCTGCCCTGGTCGACCTCCAAGGGGCACCAGCACTCCGCGCGCATGTTCTGCGACATCACCATGCCCGACGGTTCCCCGTCCTGGGCCGACCCGCGCCACGTGCTGCGCCGTCAGCTCAACAAGGCCGCCGACGTGGGCTTCAGCTGCTACGTGCACCCCGAGATCGAGTTCTTCCTGCTGGAGAACAATCTCAAGGACGGTGCCCCGGTCCCGGCCGACAACGGCGGCTTCTTCGACCAGGCCGTGCACGACTCGGCCCCCAACTTCCGCCGCCACGCCATCGACGCGCTCGAGTCGATGGGCATCTCGGTGGAGTTCAGCCACCACGAGGGCGCCCCCGGCCAGCAGGAGATCGACCTGCGCTACGCCGACGCGCTGTCGATGGCCGACAACGTGATGACCTTCCGCTACCTCATCAAGGAGGTCGCGATCGACGAGGGCGTGCGCGCGACGTTCATGCCCAAGCCGTTCTCCCAGTACCCGGGTTCGGCCATGCACACCCACATGAGCCTGTTCGAGGGCGAGTCCAACGCCTTCGCCGACCCCGACGACCCGAACAACCTCTCGCTCACCGCGCGCTCGTTCATCGCGGGCATCCTCGAGCACGCCCCGGAGATCAGCGCGATCAGCAACCAGTGGGTCAACTCCTACAAGCGCCTGATCCACGGCGGCGAGGCCCCGACGGCGGCCTCCTGGGGCCGGTCCAACCGCTCGGCGCTGGTGCGCGTGCCGATGTACACGCCGAACAAGTCCTCCTCGCGCCGCGTCGAGATCCGCAGCCCCGATTCGGCCTGCAACCCCTACCTGACCTTCGCGGTGCTGCTGGCCGCCGGTCTGCGCGGGATCGAGAAGGGCTACACCCTGCCGCCCGAGGCCGAGGACGACGTGTGGGCCCTGACCGACGCCGAGCGGCGCGCCATGGGCTTCCGCTCGCTGCCCGGCACCCTCGACGAGGCGCTGCAGGCGATGGAGCGCTCGGAGCTGGTGGCCGAGACCCTCGGCGAGCACGTGTTCGACTTCTTCCTGCGCAACAAGCGCCGGGAGTGGGCCGACTACCGCAGCCAGGTCACCCCGTGGGAGCTCGAGGAGTACCTGAGCCTCTGACGGCGTGACGACTTCGTAGCCCGGACCCTGTAGTTTTATCGGCATGGTCCGGCCTCCGACTGCCCGCTCCGCTGTTCCCGGCGTCGGCCGGCTAGGTCTTCTCGAACCGACAGCGGCGGCATCCCTGCGCGAGCTCGGCTGGGACAATGTCGACGGCGTGCCCGTGCTCTGGGCGCTGTCGCGTTCCCCCGACGCCGATCTGACGCTGTCCACGCTCATCCGGCTGCGCGAATCGCTGGAAGACGGGTGGGCCGAACTGGATTCGGCCATCCGCGCCGAGACGCGCCTGCGCGGCAGGCTCTTCGGGCTGCTCGGTTCCTCCACCGCGTTCGGCGACCACCTCGTCGCCGCGCCCGCCGCGTGGAAGATCCTGCGCCGCCCGGAACTTCCGCCGCGCGAGGAGCTGATCGCCGATCTGCTCGACGCCGTCGACGCGAAACCCGAGACCGGTCCGCACGCCGGGCCCATGCTGTTCCGGGCCGGGATCGCCGGGCCGGAGGCGATCGCGTTGCTGCGCAGCAGGTATCGCGATCAGCTGATGCTGCTGGCCGCCGTCGACCTGGCCTCCACGGTCGAGAACGAGCCGGTGCCGCCCTACACCGTGGTCGGTATGCACCTGTCGGATCTGGCCGACGCCGCGCTCACCGCCGCGCTGTCGGTCGCGGTGGCGCGGGTCTGCAAGAACGGCGAGGTGCCGGTGCGCCTCGCGGTGATCGCGATGGGCAAATGCGGTGCGCGCGAACTGAACTACGTCAGCGATGTCGACGTGGTGTTCGTCGCCGAACCCGCCGACGCCACCGCCACCCGGCTGGCCGCGGAGATGATGAGCGTGGCGGGCTCGGCCTTCTTCGAGGTCGACGCGGCCCTGCGTCCCGAGGGCAAGGCGGGCGCGCTGGTGCGCACCCTCGACTCGCACCTGGCCTACTACAAGCGCTGGGCGCGCACCTGGGAGTTCCAGGCCCTGCTCAAGAACCGGCCGATGACCGGCGATCTGGAGCTCGGGCAGCAGTATCGCGACGCGCTGATGCCGATGGTGTGGACCGCCTCGGAGCGGCCCGACTTCGTCGCCGACGTGCAGGCCATGCGCCGCCGCGTCGAGGATCTGGTCCCCGCCGACATGCGTGAGCGGGAGCTCAAGCTCGGCGCGGGCAGCCTGCGCGATGTCGAATTCGCCGTGCAGCTGCTGCAATTGGTGCACGGGCGGGTCGACGAGTCGCTGCACGTCACCAACACCGTCGAGGCGCTGGCGGCGCTGGCCGCGGGCGGGTATGTCGGCCGCGACGACGCCGCCAACCTCACCGCCTCCTACGAGTTCCTGCGCCTGCTCGAACACCGCCTGCAACTGCAACGGCTCAAGCGCACCCACACCCTGCCCGCCGCCGACGACGAGGAAGGCATGCGCTGGCTGGCCCGCGCCGCCCACATCCGTCCCGACGGCCGCCAGGACGCCGTGGGCGTGCTCGACACCGAGATCCGCCGCAACGCGGTGCGGGTGCGGCGCCTGCACGCCAAGCTGTTCTACCGGCCGCTGCTCGACGCCGTGGCCCGGATGGACTCCGACGCGCTGCGCCTGAGCCCCGACGCCGCCGTCCGTCAGCTCGCCGCCCTCGGCTACGCGGCACCGGAGAACGCCCTGGGCCACCTCAAGGCGCTCACCGGCGGGGTCTCGCGCAAGGGCCGCATCCAGGCGCTGCTGCTGCCGACCCTGCTGGAATGGCTCGGCGACACCCCCAATCCCGACGCGGGCCTGCTGGCCTACCGCCGGGTCTCGGAGGGCCTCGACGACCAGATCTGGTTCCTGCGCGAACTGCGCGACGAGGGCGCCATCGCGCAGCGGCTGATGATCGTGCTCGGTTCCTCGGAATACCTGCCCGATCTGCTGATCAATGCCCCCGAGACGATCCGGATGTACGCCGACGGGCCCGGCGGCCCGCAGCTGCTCGGTCCGCAACCCGACGATGTGGCCCGTGGCATCCAGACCGCCGCGGCCCGCTACGACGACCCGCGCCGAGCGGTGGCCGCGGCGCGTTCGCTGCGCCGCCACGAACTGGCCAGGGTCGCCTCGGCTGATCTGCTCGGCATGCTGGACGTGCCGCAGGTGTGCGCGGCGCTGTCCTCGGTGTGGGTCGCGGTGCTCGAGGCCGCGCTGCGGGCGGTCATCCGCGCCTCGGAGGCCGAGCGCGGCGCCCCGGCGCCCGCCGACTTCGCGGTGATCGGCATGGGCAGGCTCGGCGGCATGGAACTGGGGTACGGCTCCGACGCCGACGTGCTGTTCGTCTGCGATCCGCGTCCCGGCGAGGACGAGACCACCGCGGTGAAGTGGGCGATCGGCGTGGCCGAGAAGGTGCAGCGGCTGCTGGGCGCGCCGAGTACCGACCCACCCCTGCAGGTCGACGCGGGCCTGCGCCCGGAGGGCCGCAACGGCGCCCTGGTCCGCACGCTCGCGGCGTATCAGGCCTACTACGACCAGTGGGCGCAGCCGTGGGAGGTGCAGGCGCTGCTGCGCGCGCACCAGGTGGCAGGCGATCAGGATCTGGGGGTGCGCTTCCTGCACGTCATCGACCCGATCCGCTATCCGGCCGGCGGGGTGTCGGCCGACGCGGTGCGCGAGATCCGCCGGATCAAGGCCAGGGTCGACTCCGAGCGGCTGCCGCGCGGGGCCAACCCGGCCACCCACACCAAACTCGGCCGCGGCGGCCTGGCCGACATCGAATGGACCGTGCAGCTGCTGCAGTTGCGCCACGCCCACGAGGTGCCCGCCCTGCACAACACCTCGACCCTGCAGTCACTCGATGTGGTCGAGGCCGAGGGCATCCTCGAACCCGACGACGTGGCGCTGCTGCGCGAATCGTGGATCACCGCCACCGCCGCCCGCAACGCGCTGGTGCTGGTGAAGGGCAAGGCCACCGATCAGCTGCCCGGTCCCGGCCGGTTGCTGTCGGCGGTCGCGCGGGTGGCGGGCTGGCCGACCGACGACGGTTCGGAGTTCCTCGACAACTACATGCGGATCACCCGGCGCGCCAAGGCGGTCGTGGAGCGGGTCTTCGGCGGGGAGTGAGAACGAGAAGGTGACGAATTCCTGGGTCTTCGGGTCGGGATCGACGGGGCTGAAGATGCCGT